>JAGVEP010000271.1 GCA_020058145.1 Phycisphaerae bacterium
CCACTGCGTTTCGTCGTTCGCGCCTGTGATTGCAACTCCATTTCTGACAAATGGTTATTGCTTATCTACATGCCATTCGTGGCTGTCCCTATTTACGCTGCAGCTATTGCGGCGCTCATCCTTCGACGATCGTGTCGCCCAAACGCACAAACGCAGTAAACGGGATCGTCTATACGCGTCACACGCCGAGCACGATCGCTGGTGCCGAGGAAATCCGGCAGTTGGATGCTGCTGGTGAGCTACTCAACCGAACGTGGGCGCGACGGAGAGATTGGATGGATTTGACATGAGTGACGCCAGAGAAGCTGATTACGGTCGATGCCGCGCGAATTCGGTCGATTAATTACGAACGCTTGTTCAGTTACCTTCCTACAGTCAGAAGTTATAGGAACTTAGTCAATCGCCGGCGACGCGAGCGAGCCAGCTCCGAAAGGGCAAGAAGAAGATGCACGTACAGGCAAGACAGCGGCAGAACGGCTTGGGACATACGACGTGGTGGAGTTGGGCATTGGTGTTCGTGCTGCCTGCGTCGGCACTGGCGGACGTGCGTGAGCCGGGGAGAATTCGACTCGCCCGGGAATCGCTGCTTCCCGCGCTGCCCGGCCAGCCGTACTCCGGCGTGGTGGAATTCACGTCGCCGCAGGATGGCGTGATCGAAAAAGTCGAGATCGGCGGGGTCGGCTGGGAGGTCGGCTCGGTTGGATTCTCCACTGCGATCGACGTGAAACGCGGCGAGACGATTCGCATCCCGTTTCAAGCCGACGTGAAGGCCGGCGCTGAGAAGCTGGAAATCCGCGTCACCGTGAGCGGAAAGCGGGTCGAGAAGAAATTTGACTTGAGTCCGGACCGGATCGCGGCGCTCGGAAAAGACCGGTCCTCGGGGCGTGTTGACGATATCGGCGCGGCTCCGTCCGGCGATGGGGGCGACGGCATCGGTCCACGCGGCTGCGACGATTATTTGATTCGCGCTCACGGACGGATTGAATATGTCCGGCCGGATGGACAGGTGATTGGCGTAGATGGCATCCGCTTTCAGATCATGGACGAGGACACGTTCGATTCCGAGGTGATTTACGAGGGTTATACGAATGAACAAGGCGCGTTCGACATAACGACATGCTGGGATGATTGCGATGTCAGCGGTTGTGACGATCCCGACGTATACCTGCGCTACGACTGCAATACGGGCGTTTCGTTTGTGCGGAACGACGACGCCGGCGAGGATATTTACGCCTGGAGCACAATCGACACGCTGATTTTCGAGAACTTCACCGGGCCCGAGATCGACTTTGGCAATCAGCGGCCAACGGACACGGCCACGTTTCCGGCCCTGCACATCCACAACAGCATGGTCCGGGCACACCGCTACGTGGCTGAAACCGCCGCCTACGTTTCTGCGCACGTGGCCGTCGTATGGCAGGACGGCCCCGGCGCTTTCTACATCGCTTCAGCAGATGAAATCCACATCGGCCCCGACGAACAGTGGGGCGAGGGCACGCAGGTCCACGAGTGGGGCCATCATCTGCTGTATGAATGGACCGCGCCGGTCAGCCCGAGCTACTGCAACGGTTTCTGCGATGATCCGAATGTGAACAACTGCGGGACGGAGGGTTGCGTCGGCGGCGGCGGGCATTGCATCTGGTGCAACGAAACCGACACCGACGCCTGGAACGAGGGATTCCCGGACTGGCTCGGCTCCGTCGTGATGCGTATTTGGCAGGGCCGCTACGGCGAACCACCGCCGCTCGCGATCAATGATAGTCGTTACACGCTCGAGTTCCTTCAGACCTGCTGCGATGGCACGGCGCACAATGCACTGCTCACGGAAGGCTTCGTCGGCGCCCTGCTGCGCGATATCGAGGATCCGCCGCAGGATACCGGGCAGATCGCCTGTCCGCAGGACTCGCTGGCGCTCAACGGCGACGAAATCCTGGCCGTGGTGCGCGAATATCGGCCGATCCGCGTCACCGAGTTCATCAACGGCTTCCGGACCGAGTATCCGCAGCTCGACCACGACTTTCGCAGCACTGCGCAATCCGTCGCGGCGGTGTACGTCATGGGATGGACGTCGTCGCCGCTTCAGGTTGTCTTCACCAGCGGCTGCGGCACCTATCGCAACGGCGAGACGATCACGCTGTCGGTTCAGACCAACGCCTCGCGTTATTCCACCTGCATGCAATGGCGGCGCGACGGCTCGAATCTCGTGGACGGCGGTCGCGTGAGCGGCGCGACGACGGATACGCTGATCATCACGGACGCCGGGGCCAGTGACGTCGGGCAGTACACGCTGCGGATCACGTCTTGCGACGGCGCGCTGCCGACTCAGTGCAATGGAACGCAAATCACGACTTCGCCGCCGATTGCGGTTCGCGTCATCAGCGCCAGCCCGCCGGCGCATCGCGTCACGGGCTGGGGCTTCAACGCGTACGGCCAACTGGGCCGCGGGACGACGATCCCGGACTTTGACGTGAACCCGGGCGACGTGATCAACCTGAACAACGTGGTCGCCGTAACGACGGGTCAGTGGAACTCACACGCGATTCTCGCGGACGGCACCGTGTGGGGCTGGGGCTACCAGTACCTGGGTGATGGCACGAGTCAAACCAGCGCCACGCCGGTGCAGGCCAACGGCCTGACCGACATCGTCGCCGTTTCCGGCGGCGGTTTCTACGGGACCAGTATGGCGCTGGACGCGAGCGGGCATGTGTGGACGTGGGGCAGC
This sequence comes from Phycisphaerae bacterium, assembly GCA_020058145.1. Lineage (GTDB taxonomy): Bacteria > Planctomycetota > Phycisphaerae > UBA1845 > Fen-1342 > JAGVEP01. The sequence continues at coordinate 2,723 of JAGVEP010000271.1, forward strand.
GGATCCCTTTCCCAACTCGGATACGAAAGCTATCTCGCGCTCAACCCTGTGCAGTTGGACCTGGAATGCCTGGTGGATATTTCGATGGGTTCCTTCTTCGCCGCGGCCGTCACGGGCGACGGTTCGCTCTGGGTTTGGGGACTCGATTATTACGGCCAAGCGGGGCTGGGCGGGGGCAACGTCCGTTATTGGACGCCGCAGCACGTGACCGACCTGAGCAACGTCGTCGAAGTCGAGGTCGGGGGGTACCATACGCTGGTGCGGCTCGCGGACGGCACGGTCTGGGCGGCGGGGCACAACGGGGTCGGGCAGCTTGGCGATGGAACCTTGGTGAATCGCAACCGCTTCGTGCAGGTCATCGGGCTCTCGAATGTAACGCAGATCTCGGCCGGCTGGCAACATAACCTGGCGGTACGGGCCGATTCGACCCCGTGGGCATGGGGCCATTACTGGGCAGTCGGGACCGGGTCGAACACTTTGGACAACCCCACGCCGGCCCCGGTGCTCAACCTCCCGACCGTACGCTCGCTCGACGCCGGAAACCAGATCAGCGCGTTCGTCGACGAAGACGGCACGATCTGGACCTGCGGCAACAACAACTATGGCCAGCTTTGCCGTCCAACCGGCACTGGTCGCGAGCCGCTTCCGGTGGACACGCGCGTCGGTGCGGCCGTGCAGGTCAGCGCCGGCGGCGATTTCATGATGGCGATCGCGCCGGGGGCGCGCATCATCGCACCGGTAACGGATCAAATCGCGGCCGGTTGTGCGACGGCGCGACTCACAGTCGGCGCGGTGGGCGAGCCGCCGCTCAGCTATCAATGGCTCAGAAACGTCGGTGGTACGTTTGTACCGCTGAATGACGGTGGTCGCATCACGGGCACGACCACGCCAACGCTCACGATCGGGCAAACGGACGCGCTCGACACGGGCGTCTACCGTGTCGCTGTCGCCAATGCGACGAACGTCGCGTTCAACGATCCGGTTTGGTTCGTGACGCCGCCGCTGCTGAACCCGTTTGACTCGCAGCAAGGGGCAGACCACTGGTGGATCAACGAGCGCGGCAATTGGGCCGTGACGGACGGCGCGTACGCCGCCGGTGCGCCCAGCTCCAACCCCGCCACCTACAGTTCGTTCCGGCTGCCGCTCCGCGATTTCCTGATCGAGTTGGACGTGACCAGCACGGCCTTCGCGAACTACAACGCCAACGGCGGAATCTGGCTGCGCTCCCAGTTCACCACCCCCAACGCCCCCAACTACCCCAACGGCGTGCTGCTTGGGTTCGGGTCCGTTTATCCGGGGGCGACCGGCGATCTGTTCTGGCAGCGGTGGCCGGATTGGCCGCAGAACGTCGCGTTTAACGTGTACACCCCCGGCGCGGCGATCCACCTGCGCGTCGAGGTGCGTGGCAATACATATACCGCGTATCTCAACGATTCAACGACGCCGACAACCACGCTCACAACGCCGAACTATCCGTCCGGCAACATCGGGCTGTACGACAACTCCGCCGCGGGTGCGGCGTACGACAACGTCTTCATTCAGACGCTGACGAGCTGCGATCCGAATTCCGGGCTGGAGCCGGTGCGAATCCTCCAGCGGCCGCTGTCGCAGGCGGTCGCGTCCGGCAGTCAGGTGACGCTGAGCGTCGTCGCGACCGGAACCGGTCCGCTCGGCTATCAGTGGCTTCGGAACGGCTCCTGTGTCACGGGCGCGAATTCGCCGACCTACTCGTTCACCGCATCCGCGGCGGCCGCGGGGCGCTACGAGTGCACCGTCACCAATGCCTGCGGCGCGGTCGGCAGTTACCCGGCAACCGTGACCGTGGAGGGTGGCGGCCCGCCGGGCGACCTGAGTTGCGATGGCGTGGTCAATTTCGACGACATCAACCCGTTCATCCTCGCGCTCTCCGACCCGGCCGGCTATCAGATCGCCTTCCCCAACTGCGATTACCTGAACGCCGACTGCGACGGCGATGGGCTCGTCGACTTCGACGACATCAACGCGTTCGTCGCGATCCTGAGCGGTGGGTGATGCGGACGCCGCGGTCTGAGCGCTCGCAGCCGGGCAGCCGGCGTACCGCACGGCGCTGGGTCAGGCTGCGCCGCGCGGGCCACGGGCTAAGTGAGCTGCCGGACGAATCGTGAGCCGCCGCACAGCCAAGCAGCACGCCCGTCGGGGACCCTGGCCCCGCGCCAGCAACTTACCATTCCCTATCGCAGGACTAGGGCGTTGCCCGGCTTGGGCGGCTACAATGCCCTGAACTTGGTTTTCCGAAGACAGGTTTTGTGCGACATTCTGGTGCAGGTTGTTTTCGAGCAAGGAGCAGCGGATATGGGTGATAAGGGAAAAAAAGACAAAGGAAAAAAGGAACATCAGAAAACAGCCCAGCGTACTCCGGAGGAGAAACGCAAACTGAAGAAGGAGAAGAAGAAGAACAAGTGATCCGTGCATGACCGGCCGTCCCCCGGATCCTGGCTCCGGCCCAGCGCCGCGCCGTCGGCGGCCGCGCTATGCGGGCACGCACCCCCGCCGCTTCGACCAGCGCTACAAGGAGCGTGACCCGGACAAGTACCCCGACATCGATGC
>JAGVEP010000328.1 GCA_020058145.1 Phycisphaerae bacterium
AGAACGCCGGCGGCGAAAAACCCACGCACCTGCCGCGCGAGCTGCCCGTCCTGCCCATCCGGGACATGGTCGTGTTCCCCGGCACGGTGGTGCCGCTGTCGGTGTCCCGCGAAAAGTCCAAGCGGCTGGTCAATGCCGTCCTGGCGGGGGACAAGCTCCTGGTCACCGTCACGCAGCGCCGGGCGGAGATCGACGACCCCGGTCTCGACGACATCTACCGCATCGGCACGGCCTGCAACGTGCTCAAGCTGCTCCGCATGCCCGACGGCACGAACAGCCTGCTCGTGCACGGCCTGATGCGCGTCGGGGTCGAAGAGGTGCTCGCCAGCGAGCCCTACTGGCGGGCCACGATCAACGCGCACGAGGACGAGGAAGCAGCGTCGTCGCTCGAACTCGAAGCGCTCGCGTATAGCGCCCGCCAGACCGCGATTCAAGTCATCGACCTGAGCCCCAATATCCCCGACGAGGCCAAGACCGTCCTCGAAAGCATCGACAAGGCCGGGCCCCTGGCCGACTACCTGGCCGCGAACCTCTCGCTCGGCGTGCCGCAAAAGCAGGAGTTGCTCGAGACGTTCGACATCGGCGACCGGCTGCGGAAGGTCAACGCGACCCTCAACAACCAGCTCGAAATCCTGCAACTTTCGCAGAAGATCCAGGACGACGTCCGCTCGCAGATCGACGAATCGCAGCGCGAGTACTTCCTTCAGCAGCAACTCAAGGCGATCCAGAAGGAACTCGGCGAAACCGACAGCCGCAGCGCCGAAATGAACGAGCTGCGCGAGCACATCGCGAAGGCCGACATGCCGGAGCCCGTGCTGCGCGAAGCCAAACGCGAGCTGGGTCGGCTCGAACGCATTCCGCAGTCGTCGCCCGAGAACGGCGTGATCCGTGACTACCTCGACTGGCTCTGCCAGATGCCCTGGAAAACGGAGACCCAGGACCACCTGGATCTCCGCCAGGCCGAGGAAGTCCTCAACGCCGACCACTACGGCCTGGACAAGGTCAAGCGGCGAATCCTCGAATACCTCGCCGTCCGCAAGCTGAAACCCGACGGCAAAGGGCCAATCCTGTGCTTCGTCGGCCCGCCCGGCGTTGGCAAGACCTCGCTCGGGCAGAGCATCGCCCGCGCGCTGGGCCGCAATTTCATCCGCATATCGCTCGGCGGGGTGCGCGACGAGGCCGATATCCGCGGTCACCGCCGCACCTACATCGGCGCCATCCCCGGCCGGATCATCCAGGAAGTGCGTAAGGCCGGCTCACGTAACCCCGTGTTCATGCTGGACGAGCTCGACAAGATCGGGGCCGATTTCCGCGGCGACCCGGCCGCCGGCCTGCTCGAAGTCCTCGACCCGCAACAGAACCATAGTTTCACCGACCACTATCTCGGCGTGCCGTTTGACCTCTCCAAAGTGCTGTTCATCGGGACGGCCAACCAGATGGAGCCGGTCGCCCCGCCCCTCCGCGACCGCATGGAGGTCATCGAACTCGCCGGCTACACGACCGCCGAGAAGCTGGAAATCGCCAAACGCTACCTCGTCCGCCGACAGTTGGACGAAAACGGGCTCACCGGCCGTGAAATCGCTTTCACCGACGACGCACTCCGGACCATCATCGAGTCGTACACCCGCGAATCCGGCGTGCGCAACCTGGAACGGGCGCTCGGCACCGTGCTGCGCGGCGTCGCGGCGAAGATCGCCCGCGACGAAGCGGTCCGCAGCCTGATTGAGGTCGCCGACCTGGAGCCATACCTCGGCCCGGCGCGTTTCGAGCGCGATACGGCCCTGCACGAGGGCCTGCCCGGCGTGGTGACCGGCTTGGCGTACACGCCGGTCGGCGGTGAGATTATCTTCATCGAGGCGGCCCAAATGCCCGGCCACGGCGGGCTCATGTTGACCGGGCAGCTTGGCGACGTCATGCGTGAGTCGGCCCAGGCCGCGCTGTCGCTCGTTCGCTCGCGGGCAAAACACTGGAAAATCTCCACGGCCCACCTCGCGAAGACCGACATCCACATCCACGTGCCGGCGGGCGGCACACCCAAAGACGGCCCCTCCGCGGGCGTCGCTATGCTCACCGCGCTCGTATCGCTCCTCTCGAACCGCCCCGCGGACCCAGCCGCGGCCATGACCGGAGAAATCACGCTCCGTGGCCAGGTGCTCCCGATCGGCGGACTCAAGGAAAAGGTCCTTGCCGCCCACCGCGCGGGGGTAAAGACCGTGATCCTGCCGGCACGCAACAAGCCGGATCTTCAGGAAGTCCCGGCCGATGTTCGCGCGGAACTGCGGTTCGTGCTCGCCGGCACAGTAGATGAAGTTCTCCGCGCCGCGCTAACGGACCAAAAGCACCCCGCCCGAACTGGCCGCAGCGATCGCACGGCGCGCATTCCAGCATGAACGGCTTCACCTCCATCTGCAATGCACCATGATGGTAGGCCATTCCGCCTCCTTCTGACGTAGTCTCGCTCAACTATCGCGCTTCACATACCTACCGTATTTGACTTTTTGTCTCGTG
>JAGVEP010000219.1 GCA_020058145.1 Phycisphaerae bacterium
AACCTGTGGCACAGGCTTCCAGCCTGTGGTTTCACCGGCAAGCTGCCGGTGCCACATCTGCGGGGCGAGCGCAGCGCCGCCCCATGGAAGGTGGCCCAGGCCGGGGCGCCAAGCCGACCCCTCCAGGGTCGAAACACGGGGCGGCGGCCCCGCACCGTGGGCGTTGCCCACGGCTATTTTCGTCCAGCCTTACAGGCTGGGTTCTTGCATCCAGCCTTACCGCAGCCGCGTCCAAGCGTCACCCGCGTACTTGACGCGGCGCTCGGCGACATCGGCTAGCTGCACCGAAGCCCAGTCTGCGTTGTCCGGTTTCAGTTCCAGAGCATCGGCCAGCCGCGCGATGAACGCGCTGCACCAAGTCTCAACGATTGCCTCTGGCGGCGCACCCAGGTTGGCGCCAGGGTGCGACGCGAAGCGCTGCCCGAGCAGCAGTGAACCGTGCTGCAGCACCCGCCCCGGCATGCGCCGTTGAGCGCTGCCGAGAACTTTCTGCCCACCGATGAGCAGGTCGGTTCGGCCAGGGTTCTCGAAGCAGAAGAACGGCCCCGTGCGCGGCGTCGGCATGGGCAAGTGGTCCGGAGCTATTTCCACCAGCGGGCTGCTGAGCACCAGGGCTGCCCGCCAGCAGGTGTGTACGAGTTGATATAGCGCCACCGGCGCTTGTCGCGTGAGCGGGCTGGTGTCGTCCAGCACGAGGCAGTAGGTGACCTCACGATCGTGCAGAATCGCCCCGCCGCCGGTCAGACGGCGGACGACCGGCAGGTCGCGCACGTCCGGCGGGAGTTTGGCCACGTCCGCGTAGCGCTGGAAGTAGCCGAGGCTGATGGTCGGCGGCGTCCAGGCATACAAACGCAGGGCCGCGGGTCGCAGCGCCGCGGAATACAGCAGGTGCTCGTCGCGGGCCATGTTGTCTGGCCCGTCGAGCGCGGGATCGCGCAGGATGTGCAGCACGCGGTTCACGCCGTGCGGGTCGCCGAATTGAGGGCGTCGATCGGGTCGAGCCGTGCCGCGGCCCGGGCGGGGTAGAGCCCGAAGACGATCCCGACCAGCGCGGAGACCACGAAGCTCAGCACCACGCCCCACAGCGGGATGATCGTCTGCCACTGCACGATCAGCGTGACCAGGTGGGCCAGTCCGATGCCGAGTGCGATGCCGATCAGCCCGCCGGTGATGCTGAGAATCAGGGTCTGCACGAGAAACTGTGCGGTGATGTGGTGTCGTTTCGCGCCCAGCGCCCGGCGGATACCGATCTCGCGGGTCCGCTCGGTCACCGATGCGAGCATGATGTTCATGATGCCGATGCCGCCGACGAGCAGCGAGATGCCCGCGATGCTGCCGAGCACGATTTGGGAGTTGCGTTTGACCTGCTCGGCCTGCTGGAGCAGCTCGAGCGGCACGGTGATCGTGAAGTCACGCTCCTTGCGCTCGTGCTGCATGACGCGGTCCACCAGGCGTGAGACCGGCAGGACCAGATCCTCGCTGACCACGTGTACGTATACGTCGCTGTACAGCACGTCGGTGAACTCACGCGAGCGGCCCTTCAGTTTCACCTTCATCTCCCCGTAGCGCAGGTCCGCGGTCGTCAGCGGGATGAACATCTCGCGGTTCATGTTCCGCGCGCCCACGCCCTTGGCCGGATTCCCGGCCGTGAGCACGTCGGCGAGGATGCCGACCACGGTGTAGGGCACAGCGCCGGTCGTCGCGGACGGGACGGTCACCGTCTGGCCCAGCGGATCAGCCTGCGGGAACAGCTCGCGGGCCACGGCCGCCCCGAGCACGCAGGTCTTGTCGCCCCGCTCGTTGTCCAGCGCCGTCAAGCTGCGTCCGCGGGCGAACCGCACGTTGATCGTCGAGAAGAAGTTCTCCGTAGCGCCGATCACGTGCGCATCCACGCGCCGCGCGCCGTGCACGACCGAGTCGGCCACGTCACGGAGCAGCACGAGTTCCGCGACCTGTGGCAGCTCGCGCAGCCGGGCCACATCTTCGCGCGTCAGCCCGAATTTCTTGATCGCATTCTCGGATTTGCCGGCGTCCTGCGACTGCGGCGGCTCGACGCTGCGCAGGATGATGTTCTGGCTGCCGAGCAGGCGGATTTGCTCGAGTTGCTCAGACGAAGCGGCTTCGCCGATGCTCAACATGCAGATGACGGCCGCGACGCCGAAGATGACCCCCAGGGCGGTCAGCAGCGAGCGCAGCTTGTGCGCCCGCAAGTCGCGCAGCCCGAGCGCGAACAACTCGCGGGACAGCAGCGTGCGAAGCAGCAGCATGGTCCGCAGACCCGTCTAGCGATTCGGCGCGTCCGGACGGCGTTGGGGCGGCAGCTCGATGGGGCCGAACCGGTCCTCGTGGGCTTTGACCGCGTGTTGCAGCGCCAGCAACAGCCGTTTCGCATTCGGCGGCAGCAGGATCAGGCGATGCGAGACCTTGATGGTCGGCTGGGTCACACCCGGCAGCGGTGAGTTGGCCCCGAAATAGATCACCATCTCGTCGGGCGACCCGGCCAGCGCGAAGAAATTCGCGTAGACCGTCTCCATCGTGTTCGTGTCCAGCGTAATCTGCTGCGGTTGTGGATTGGGTGGTTGCGGCCCCATGGGCAGGTCGTCCTCCTCGCCGAAGATCATAGCACACTCTCCACGCGGCGGGTGTCGCGCTACGCCAGTGTAGCGGAAAGCCCGAGTTTCCGCGACCAGGTTTATCTGCTTCCCGCGCGTCTGGTGTAGTCCAAAATTTTGGCGGAAAGTTCGCCGTCCGAGCCTCAGGCGCGAGCCTGGGGTCCGCGCAGCGCGCTCCGCGGAAAACCCCACGCTGGCGCGTGGGGCTCGGACAGGCGGCTCGCCTTCCCGTCCGAGCCCCATGGCGCGAGCCTGGGGTCC
>JAGVEP010000431.1 GCA_020058145.1 Phycisphaerae bacterium
GGCGGCAACACCGCCATCGACGCGGCGCGGTCGGCCCGGCGCATCGGCGCGCGGGGCGTCCAAGTCCTTTACCGTCGCACGCGGGCGGAAATGCCCGCGATCAAAGAGGAAGTTGACGAGGCCCTCGAAGAAGGGATCGAACTGCACGAGCTGGTTTCGCCGCTCCGGCTGCACGAGGATGCTCTGGGTCCGGTGCTGACCTGTCAGCGGATGCAACTGGGCGCGCCGGATGCCTCGGGACGGCGTTCGCCCGTGCCGATGGAAAGTGAAGACGCCCAGTTCGAAGCGCGTTGCGACCGCGTGATCCTGGCGCTGGGCCAAACGCCGGACTTGTCGATCTTCCCCGAGGGGACGGACGTGAAAGCGGACGCGAAACTGCTGGGGCTGACCGGCGCGCCGCTGTTTGCGGGCGGCGATTTCGCGGCCAATGACGGCACGGTGACCGCGGCGGTTGGCAGCGGGCGCCGGGCCGCCCTGCACATTCACCGCACGCTGACGGGCGAGGACCTGTTCCCCGCAACGTCGGCGGAGGTTGCCGGACCGGCGCAGGTCACCTTCCACATTTTTGGGCACGCGCCGCGTGAACGCGGGGTGATGGTGCCGCCCAACGTGCGGGCGGGGAGCTTCACGGAAGTTCGCCTGGGCCTGGTGGACGAACCGGGGCATTCGGCGGCGGTGCTCGAGGCGTCGCGGTGCTTGAGCTGTGGGGTCTGCAACGAGTGCGACCGCTGCCTGCAATACTGCCCCGAAGGCATAGTGCGGTTCAAAGGCGACCGCGACTACGAGTTCAACTATGACTACTGCAAGGGCTGCGGGATTTGTGCATCCCAATGCCCGCGCGGTGTGGTCTACATGGCGGAGCTGTAGCGTCGGGCCTCCGAGCCCGACGAAGTAGCGGCCGGGCTCTGTACCGGCCGGCGGACACCGGCAAGATGCCGGTGCCACACAGGATGCAGCGGCAAGGAGTTGGCGCATGGCACGCGCACTGGTAACCGGAAATCACGCCGCCGGGCACACGCTGGCCCTGGCGGGCGAGGCCAACCGCAGCGCGCGCGGGGCCGTGTGCGGGGCCTATCCCATCACGCCGCAGACGGAAATCGTCGAAGACTTGCGCGCGTTTGAATTCACCAAAGGGCGGGTGATCCCCGTCGAGTCGGAACATAGCGCGATGGCCGTGTGCATGGGCGGTGCGCTCGCGGGGGCCCGCTCGTTCACCGCCAGCTCTTCGAACGGCCTGGCCTACATGACCGAGAACATCTTCGCCGCGGGCTACTATCGGCTGCCGATCGTGCTGATCGGCGTCAACCGCACGCTCGGCCCCCCGTGGAATATCTGGGTCGATCAGGGTGACACGCTGATGATGCGTGATGCGGCGTGGATGCAGTTCTACACCGAGTCGCACCAGGACCTCGTGGACACGATCCTGCTCGCGTTTCGCGTCGCCGAGGACCCGCGCATCCTCCTCCCGGCCATCATCGCCGAGGACGGGTTCGTGGTCTCGCACACGCAGATGATCGTGGACCTGCCGGAACAGGAACTGGTGGACCGTTATCTGCCGCCGCTCGACCTGCCGCATCGCCTGCGCGACCAGGCGGTCACAGTCGGCGGCATGATTTACCCGCGTGAGACGGCCAAGCACCGCCACGAAATCGAGGACGCCATGCAGCGCGTCCCCGCCGTGCTGGCGGAGGCCATCGACGAATTCGAGCGGGTTTTCGGCCGTCGGCCGCACGGACTGTTCTCGGCCGAGCACACCGAGGACGCCGACACGGTCATCGTGGCGTGCAACACCATGGCGCGGACGCTGCGGCGGGTCGTAAACCAGCGGCGCGAACGGGGGGAGAGAATTGGCATGGTGAAAGCGAAACTGTTCCGACCGTTCCCGCGCGCCGCCATCGCCCAAGCGCTGCGCAAGGCTAAACGCGTCGGCGTGCTCGACCGCAATCATTCGCCGGGCTCCGGCGGCATCTTCTGGCAGGAAATCGCGACCAGCCTGCGGCCGCCGTACTTGAACGGCGGCGGCGGGCCGCTGCTGCAAGACTATCTCGTGGGGCTCGGCGGCGGCGACGTGACGCCCGAGATTCTCAGCGAGATCATCGACGACCTGGTGGCCCGGAAGACGCCGGAGGAGCCGTTGTGGAAGGAGGTGCTGGCATGACCACCGCCACGACCGACCAAGCGATGCTGTGCGACGGGATTCTGCGACCCGGCAATACGAACTGTGCCGGCTGCGGGATGTCGCTCGGACACCAGTGGCTCGAACAGGGCCTGGAAGGCGCGAAGCTGACGCTCTGCATCCCCGCCTGCTGCGGCATCGTCGCCGCAGGCGCCTTCCCGACGAGCGCCTATGGCGTCCCGACGATCGCGTGTACGTTCGCCAGTGCCGCGGCGGTCGCGTCCGGGGTCGCCGCCGTCCGACAGCTCAACCATGAGGATGACCTGACCGTTTGCTGGACCGGCGACGGCGGGACGTACGATATCGGGATAGCGACGCTGTCAGCCGCGGCCGAGCGCAACGAAGACCTTATCTACATCTGCTACGATAACGAAATCTACGGCAACACCGGCGGGCAGCGCAGCAGTGCGACGCCGCAGTGGGTCAAGACCAGCACCACGGTCGAGGGCAAGGCGGAGCCGAAGAAGGACATCATGGCGATCATGGCCGCGCACCGGATTCCGTACGCCGCCACCTTGTCGCTGGCCCACCGCGACGATTTCCTGCGCAAGATCCGCACGGCGCAGAAGACCCGCGGGTTTCGGTTCCTGCTGATGCTCTCGCCGTGCCCGACGGGGTGGAAGTCAGAAGCAGCGGATAGCGTGGACCTCGTGGACACGGCGGTGCGCTGCGGGCTGTTTCCCTTGTACGAGGTTTTCGACGGACGCCGCTACCGGATCAACGCGCGGCCGGACGGCACGCCGCTGGAGAACTACATCTCGCGTCAGCGGCGGTATCGGTCGGAGACGCTGGACCTCGACGCGATGAAGCGGGAAGTTGATGCCCAGTGGGCGTACTTGAACACGGTGGCGCGGACGTTTCCCGCGCGAGAGGGCGAGTAATTCCATTTTGGATTTTAGATTTTGGATTTTGGATTTGAGGACGCGCCGCCGACCGTAATCCGAAATCCAAAATCCAAAATCTAGAATCTAAAATCGCTACGTGTGGGCGAACTGGGTCCGGACCAGGGTCGTGTAGAATGGACAGGTGCGCATGAACTCGTCGTGCCGGCCGACGCCGACTAACCCGAAGTTCCTCCTGCAATCGTGCGGTTTCCCTTGCTGGCGTCTGGACTTACGTGATTTTTGTGTTTCCCGTTACTGGGTACAACTCGAGCAGCGCCA
>JAGVEP010000505.1 GCA_020058145.1 Phycisphaerae bacterium
AGCGCGGCTAGCCGACGTAGTCCACGGCGCGCTCGCCAGCGTCATGCCGCGGCTCGCGGGGCGCGGCATCGAGGTGTCGCGTGCGCTGGAAACCGACGACGACCGCGCCCTCGTGGATCGTGCGCTCGTCGAGCAGGTCTTTGTCAACCTGCTGCTCAACGCGGCCGACAGCATGACACAGGGCGGCCGCCTGACCGTCACGGTTCGTCGGGAGGAGCTGGCGGTAGGGGGGGCCGAGGCCGGTGGCAGCGCCAGAATCTGCGTGGACGTCGCCGACACGGGCACGGGCATCGCACCCGACGTGCTGCCGCACATCTTCGAGCCGTTTTTCACTACCAAGACCGACGGGCAGGGGACCGGGCTCGGGTTGGCGATCGCGGCGCGCATTTTGGACGCGCACCACGGCGACATTCAGGTCGCGCCGCACGCCGGCGGCGGAAGCGTGTTCACCGTCCGCATCCCCGCGCCCGCGCGCCCCGCGGCGCAGCCGTCGGAAAGCGTTGAATAAGCCGCGGGGGTCAAGCGTCAGCACCAGTTGGCGCCCGTCGGGAGTCTCGTCGCGGTAGGGGGGTTGCACCTATCCCAGGTGCAGGCCGCCCCTGAATAACCTCACCCGTCAGCCCGTCCAGTACGCGGTGGATTTCACAACCTTCGCGAAAGCAGGTGCAAGCGTGAGCGTCCAGCCGCGGCGACAGAACTTCACAACCGACGACCGGCTCGTGCGGCTCGCGCGGGCCGGTCGCCGCGAGGCCTTCGACGAACTCGTTGGTCGGTACCAGCGCCGGGCCACGTCGGTGGCCTACCGTCTGGTGGGCAACCTCCATGATTCGCTCGAAGTGTGTCAGGACGCGTATGTGCGCGCCTACCGCAGCCTGCCACGTCTCGAAGATCCCAGCCGCTTCGGTGCGTGGCTCATGCGGATCGTGACCAACCTGGCGCTCAACCACCGCCGGCGGCGCGGCGTGCGCCGGGCCAACGAGGATTGTCTCGCGGACCACGGCGAGACGCTCGAAGATGGATTTGCGCGTGTGCCGGCGGCGCTCCAGTTCCCCGGTGCGTACCTCGCGGCCGAGGAGCTGGCCGTACGCCTGCGGTGCGAGCTGGCGGCGCTGCCGGAGGCGCAGCGCGCCGCGCTCATCCTGTTCAGTATTGAAGCCATACCACAGAAACAGGTCGCCAAGATTTTGGGCTGTTCGGTGGAAGCCGTAAAATGGCACGTGTTTCAGGCCCGGCGGAAGATCCGTTTGCGCCTCGCGGATTATCTGTAATCTCCATGATGGTACGGCAGGACCGGGTGAATTTGGCCGCGCGCCACGCTTCCGGTACACTCCGCGCGACTAATGCGCCGCGGTGGGCGCGGTTGACGGAGAGAAAAACGATGTCCAACACCTTGCGCGGGCGTAACCTGCTTTCGATGAGCGACCTCACGGGCGCCGAAATCCTCGCGATTCTCGACCAAGGCGCGGAACTGAAAGCCAACCGCGCCAAAGCCCAGGCCGCCGCTCCGCTGGCCGGGAAAACGCTGGGGATGATCTTCCAGAAACCCTCGCTGCGCACCCGCGTGTCGTTCGAGGCGGGTATGACGCGCCTCGGCGGGCACGCCATCTACCTTTCGCCGGTGGATTTTCAGCTCGGCAAACGCGAGTCGGTCGAAGACGTCGCCATCGTCCTGTCGCGTTACGTCGACGTCATCATGGCCCGCGTCTTCGGGCACGACATCGTCGCCGACCTCGCGAAGTACGCCACGTGTCCGGTCATCAATGGGCTGAGCGATTTTGAGCACCCGTGCCAGATTCTGGCGGATTTCCTGACCATTCGCGAACGCAAGGGGACGCTGAAGGGTCTGAACGCCGTCTACGTCGGTGACGGCAACAACGTCGCCCATTCGCTCATGTACGGCGCGGCGCGCGTCGGCATGCACATGACCATCGCGGCGCCCGCGGGGTTCGACCCTCATGCAAAAGTGCTGTCCGAAGCGCAGCAAATGGGCCGCGAGACGGGGGCGACGATCCGGGTATCACACGATCCGGCCGAGGCCGCGAAGAACGCCGACGTGCTCTACACCGACGTGTGGGCGTCGATGGGGCAGGAGGCCGAAGCCGAGGCCCGCCGGGCGAAATTCCAGGGCTTTCAACTCAACACGAAACTGATGGGGTACGCCAAGCAGGACGTGGTCTTGCTGCACTGTCTCCCGGCCCACTACGGCGAAGAAATCGAATACACCGCCTCGCGCACGCCAAACTCCGCGATCTTCGATCAAGCTGAAAACCGGATGCACGCCCAAAACGGGCTGCTGGTGCTCATCGCCGGCGAATAGCTCGCATTTCACCCGCCGGTGTGCCCGCGCCACGCATTGCGAGCCACGGCTGGCGCATTCGCGGGAACGGTTACGGAAAAACAGGGGCTGAATTGCCCCGTGACGTTTCCTGTGTTATCTTTGGTGTAGGGGAGCGCGTGTGGTAAGGGCACATGCGTCCCCTGAGCACGAAACCCCGCTGGAGGACGCGAGATGTCACGCTTGGACGCACTCCGCACGCCGACCCTCTCTTTTCTCGTGTTCGGCCTTATTCTCGGCAGCGGCGCGCTGCCCGTGAGCGGGGCCCCGGCCGATTCGAACTGCGATGGCTGGTGTGATTTTGACGACATCGACCCGTTCGTGCTCGCTCTCGCTGGCGAAGCCGCGTACCACACTCAATATCCAGCGTGCGACTGGCTAAACGCGGACTGCAACGGCGATGGGACCGTCGACTTTGAGGACATCGATCCCTTCGTCGGCATTCTGACGAGCGGCCTGCCGTACCTTGGCACCTATTCGCACAGCGACTGCTTGGATTCAGGACAGGGGGGGTGGTGTCCCGATGACACCATTACGCTCATCGTGGATGGGCAGAATCTCCATGTCCTGCATGAGAACGCGGAGTACAATTGCTGTCCCGACGACATCGTGATCACATTCAGCGCGCAGGGGGATGTGCTCCGGTTCGACGAGCAGGAAATCCTCAGCGATCCGTGTTATTGCGTGTGCTGCTATGAAACCGCCGCGACGGTCGTCGGTCTGGCATCGGGAACCTATACGGTTGAGTTTTGCTGGTACGACTATGCGTATGGCCCGCGCTGTGAGACTCAACTGGTCATCATTCCGTAGCGCGACCGTTCACGCCGGCAGCAGTACCGCGTGCGGCGACTGGACGCGCGTGCCCGCAACGTCCGACACGACGTGTACAAAGCCGGGATGTAATGCCGCGCTCGCCCAACCGCCACCAGCCGCAGCAGGGGCGAGCGCGATGAGCGCCACCTGATGATCGGGCACGATGTCTTTGCGGGCCGCGATCCGCCGCAGAACTTCGACGCACGCCGCCTGTGGACCCCAGCCCTGATGCATCAACTCCACGGCGAGGAAGGAGCCGCAGGTACCCATGATGAGTTCGCCATTACCGGTGGCCGCGGTCGCCCCGGCCACTACCGCGTCCAACGGGCTGCCACCCGTCAGCAAAACGGGCCAAGCCGCGGCATTAGCCACCGTCCCAAACGACCATGTGGAAAGCACCAGTTCGGACATAGAGCTACAACCTACCGGAGTATTTTCGATTCCTCCGGGGCGGACAGCGAGTGAGTTCGGAACACGAAGCGCCAGCGAGTGCCTCCGTTCGGAACACGAAGCGCCAGCGAGTGCCTCCGTTCGGAACACGAAGCGCCAGCGAGTGAGTCCGTTCGGAACACGAAGCGCCAGCGAGTGCCTCCGTTCGGAACACGAAGCGCCAGCGAGTGACTCCCCGGCGCTCGGATAGTGATATTCAGCCCTCTGCGTGGGTCCCCAGAGCCTTGCCGGGCGCGTTCAGATCTCAAAGAACCAGCCTGCCCGACCCGGAGCGCTTGACTTTCCGGCTTCTCGGACCATAGAATCGGCATATCCGCACGGGCGAAGGCACGCGCTGGGATTGTGGGAGAACGGAATATGCGGCACACGGCATGGTGGCTGGCGCTACTCGCAGGGCTGGTCTGGATGGGGGGCGCCGCAGAAGCGACGCCTTGGTGGGTCGCCTGGGAGGGGGAGACCTGGCCCGAGGAATCCGGGTGGGAGCGGATCACGTACGGCGGCGGCGCCGAGCGCTCTCTTCATGACGGCATGATGACGCTCGATGGGCGCGCCAGCATCAAGATCGCAGATAGTTATTGGTTGCAGCGCCCGATCGTACTGGAGCCCGGACTTACCTACGTGATGGAATGGAGATTGCGAGTGAGCGAGCTCATCGGTTACGCAGACCCCGGAGTCGGCGCGCTGTCCGCGGGGAATGGCGCGGTTTTTCTGTGGTACTCCGAGTGCAGCATTTACAGCTTGTTTGAGGGCGTTTGGATCCCCTTCACGCCCGGCGTCTTTCACGATTATCGATTGACGTCGACCGACCTGAGAACGTACACCTTGTCCATCGATTTAGAGCCAGTCTTTGTTGGTCAATTCGTTCCGTCAGGGGGCCCGTCGGAAGTCGACTGGGGAGATGAAACTCAGGGAGCCAGCAGCCTCTCCGTCTGGGACTACTTCCGGTTCGGGGTGGTTCCCGAACCTTCTGCCGGCCTCCTGCTCGGGTTCGTGTGGCTGGCGGGAACCGTCTTCAGGACCCCGAGAACGAGGAGCAAGACCAATGGGATCGCATAAGTGGATGCTGGTTGCAGTGTGCGCAGCAAGAAACCAACTTCGCTGACCCGGAGCGCTTGACTTGCAGGCTTTTCGGACCGTAAAATGAACGTATCCGCATGGGCGGAAGCACGTGCTGGGACGCGGGAGTACGCATATGCTACAAACGGCATGCCGGTTGGCGCTATTGGCAGGGTTCGTCTGGATGGCGGCCAGTGCCGGGGCGACGCCGTTCTGGGTGGCGTGGGAAGGTGAGACCTACCCGGAGAATGAAGGCTGGAGCCGGCTCGTGCATAACGGCGGCGATGAACGCTGGTTTGAAAGCGGCGCGATGGTTCTCAGCGGAGACCCAAACAAAGTTGACGGATACGGGATGCAGGTGCCTCTCGAGCTCGAAGTTGGGGAGCAATTCGTGGCGTGCTGGCGCGTCCGCGTCGACAGCGTAACCGCACTGTGGGACCCAGTCGTCGAAGTCGATTTCCACTACGGTTCTGTGATTTTGGCCTACAGCCGAGGCGAAATCTACAGCGTAATGGAGCAGGCGTCAATCCCGTTTGAGCCGGGGGTTTTTCATGAGTACTGGTTAACGTCTGATGACATGCGAGAGTATGAGTTGGGGGTAGATGGAGTTTTGGCATATACCGGACGGTTTGTTGGATACAACCCGGACTCGGGATTCGGCTGGGGCGATGCCACGTACAGCGGCAGCGTATCAGCTTGGGACCGGGTAGCGTTCGGGGTCGTTCCTGAACCGGCCACAAGCCTGCTATTCGGGGCCGGCGCGTCTGCACTGGTCGTCTTCAGCACCAAGAACACATGGAGGAAATGGTCATGAGAGTATGGGCGATTCATCTGGTACTGGGAATGCTCAGTTGCGCGGTCACGGAAGGCGCCATTGTGGCACACGAGTACAACGGGTATACTGACCCGTTTGACTACCACATTGCCTACTCTCCATCTGATGGTTTGCCGACCATCACGATCTACGCGCCTTCCGACCCCAACCTCCCATACGACTTCGACTGCTACGACAGCAACGACCCAAACCACGCGGCGGCTATCCGCGCGATAATGGCCGTCTCGGATATCGGCACCGTCGAACTCATGGTCCGCGGACACAACGGCCGGCAGTTCGGGGCCACCGAAGTGCGCTTGCTTCAACTCGACCAGCCCGGCGTCAACGGCCGCATCATGGAATTCTACGTCGAAGGTCCCGTGGGGGCCGATGGCCAGACGCGGGTGGCCACGGTTGTGGGC
>JAGVEP010000449.1 GCA_020058145.1 Phycisphaerae bacterium
GACCTGTTGAAACTGCTGACGCGGCTCGAAACCACCCCGGCACGCGCCAAGTCCGCGTGATAAAATACGTCACCGAATTAACGGGGCAGAGCACTTAGTTCGCCCATTGCCGATAACTGGTGGCTGGGCCTCCCGAGCCGGTGAGCCTTCGGGGACGGGTATAGCCGCTCCGGCCCGAATACGGTCGTGGTCCTTCGGATCCATGCGGTCCTTTTCCGCCACACACCCGGCGTTGCCGCACAGGGACACCGCCATTGCAGTAGTCAGAACAACAATCGTTCTCATGAAAAGGCTCCTACCACGGTGCAGTCGGATTCGAACAGGACTTCTCAAGACTGGCACATATTTTCATGATCCGATTGCTGCGCGGCAGGCCGATTCCGTGCGGTACACCGTCGCACCAATCTGACTTCCGTCGCTGCAGCGCCGGGTCACCCAGCCGTCGTCGCCGGCGTCGAACTTGCAAAGCAGGCAATCGTCGCTAACGACGCTTCCAGTTACGGGCACGCCCGGTCCCGGGTTGACCCCGTCGCTCCACTCGCCGTACGAGCCCACTTGACCGACCGGGGTTGTGTTATTTGTATTGTGAATCGTCGACCCGACCTGGTACGTGCTTTGTTGATAATCTTCGGTGCTTGGTCGGATGACCTCGTCTTCAGCGGCATCGAACAGCGCACCAAAAAGACTATCAAAACACCCACAAGTCAGCATTGTGACCGTTGCGAGGGTTACGCCCAAGATGTATTTACCGGCCATGCGCTTCATGAGTTGCTCTCCATACTGTCTTTTGATGTACAGTCCACACAAGGGAGACGGGGGTACCGCATAAAAGCCACACCTGGTAATGGCCTGACAGGAGTCAAGCGGCGGCCCCTGAGTACTTCTGACACACGTTGCGTTCATGTGCGGTGACCCTTCAACGATTGCCTTGCCTGATCGCCTGGTTATACTGCCCGCCAAGTCGGGCGGACTTGTAGCAGCGTGGCGTTCGTGCGCCGCTGTCCGAATTCTCCACGCGGCGCTCCGAGACGCCGGTGACATGGGCAGGCGGTCCGGCAGCGGCGAGAACGCAATCCACTTGTGGCCACGTGGCAAGTGTCGCCGCGCCCCCGAGGTCACTGATAATCGCGAGCGGGTGCCCACGGATTGTTTGATGCACTTGCTGGACCACGCCGCGGCTGGGCAACTCGCAATTGTCGAGATCGCCGATGCTTACGACATCGACGTACCTGATGGCGGACGATATAGGTGCTCTGAACGCGCGCGGTGCGGTACCGTGGTGAGCAGAATCGAAGGACGTGTTCTCGCCGCATGTCGACTCCAACGAGAGCTGCATTCGGCCGAAGTAAAGGCCCCGCCAGTCGCTCTCACGCCGGGCGTGGTCTACCGCCGCGGGCGCTTCCGAGGTATTGTGCCCCATGCTGGCCGGGCTGGCCCAGACGCCGCCGACGCCTTGCGGCAGCCGGCAGAACACGTCTTGCGGCCGCAGGTCGGGGCAGTTCACGCCGATGAAGAAGCCCGGGTGTCGTTCGGCTGCCAACCGCGCGGCGCGGAGCACTTTCTGATGGCCAATGCCGTCGCCAACCAGGAATACGCCGTCGGCGCCGCCCCCCCGCGCGGCGTCGACCTGGTCCAAGGTGGCCCGGTCCGCCGTTACTGGGATCACGGAGAGCAGCACCGGCTGCCGATCGCCGAAAAACTGTCGGAAGCGTTGGCGAGCGTCAGCGGTTGTTCTTTCCGCGCTAAGGCCCGCTTCGGAAGGCAGGCCTGACCGGTTGGAGACCGATCCCACAGGGCCTTTTGAACGGCTGGGAACCGATCCAACCGAGTTTTCTGGAATGTTGGTGGTTCCTGTCATGCTGCCGCTCTCCTGGCGTCGGCTTCACGTATCTCCCGCACGTTCCACCCTGACCTTCGGGACTCCGGCGAGAATCTTTCCGCGCTGGGGACGATTTTTTCTGAATCCGGCTCACGATCAGCCATTCAGGGGCAGCCGGCCGGTTCTATGGACGTGGCTGGCTTCCCGCGCAAATCGAGGGCGGCGCCGCGACTGCGACGACCTGGCGTTGCCGCTGCGGCAGCAGGGCTGGATTCGCGACGCTCGGTTACGGTATAAAGGACGTTGTTCATGTGATTTGCGGCCATGACGGGACGTCCGGCGAGTGCGTGCCATGGCGGTCGAGACGGAGAGGCAGTGGGCGCTGACCACGATTGGCAGCCAGTCGTTGGCGTGTCGGCTGCAGGATCCGCGCAATGAGGACGCCTGGCGGCAGGTGGAAGACCGGTACGGCCCGATGGTACGGCTCTTCGCGCGGCACATGGGACTGCCGTCGCGGCTGGCCGACGAAGCCCGGCAGGACGCGATGCTGGGGCTGGTCAAAGTGGTTCGGGCGGGCAAGTACGATTCAAGCAAGGGCCGCCTGCGCGCGCTTCTATTTGGGATCGCCCGGCACAAAATCGTTGACATCATCCAGCGCGAGACTGACCAGCAGCGCGTTGGGCTCCAGCCGGACCGCAGCAGCTTTTTCGGCCAGGTGCCCAGCGAAAAGACGATGGAGGACGAATGGAGGCGACAAGAGGCGGCAGCGATCGCGGCCCAGTGCTTGCGCGAGGCCCGGGCCCATTTCAGCCGAGACACGTACCGCATGTACGTCATGCACGGTGTCAAGCGCACGCCGTCCAAGGTTGTCGCCGAGCGGCTGGGGAAGACCGAGGCGGCGGTCAACATGGCCACTCAAAAGGTGCGAGCATATCTAAACGAAATCCACCCAGAGATGCAGGAGATCTTCTGAGCTCATGGGACCGAGCGGTTCACTACCCGGCGGCCGGGATGCTCTGAACCTCTATCCCGATCTCGACGTTACTGGAAGGGCCAGCGCGGCGGACGCCACGATCCTGGGCGGCAGCGCAATGGCACCGAGCGATGGGCTCGCTTTTCGCGACGGCATATCCATGGCGACGTCCGACCCACAACCACGGCGGTTCCCGGCCCGCTACGACATTGTTGAGAAAATCGCGGAAACGCGGCTCTCCCGCACGTGGAAGGCGTTTGATCATGTTCGCGGGACGCAGATTGTCCTCAAGGAGCCGCTGCCCGCCGCCAGCCTGGACCGCACGGCGCTCGACCGGTTCAAGCAGGAGGTGCAGTCCGTCTCCCGGCTGACGCACGGGAGTATCGTGCCGGTCTACGACCCGTATTTGGACGAGCCGCCCTATTTCTACGCCATGCCTTTCATCGAGGGCGTGCACCTGGACGAGTTCTGCCAGCGGCAGTCGCTTTCCATCGTTGACCGACTCCGCCTGTTCCTGAAGATCTGCGAAGCCGTCCAACACGCGCATTCGCACGACGTTATTCACCGGGATCTGAAGCCCAATAACATCCTGGTGGACGAAGACGGCAAGCCGCACCTACTCGACTTCGGACTGGGTCGCATCCTCGCTTCGGCTGACCGGGTTGAACTGAACGGGGTGTTCGGCGCGCCCGGCTACATGTCGCCGGAGCAGGCGGCCGCGCGCGCGACCGACATGCGAACCGACGTGTACGGGCTGGGTGTGATCCTCTTTGAGATGCTCACGGGCGCGCTGCCGATCGAGCTGACGCGCGACTTCTCCGAGCTGAGGCGCCGGATTGTGGAGGAGCCGCCGCGCAGGCCGCGTGCCCTTCGGCCTGAATTAGGTTGGGAACTCGAAGCCATCGTGCTGCGGGCGTTGGAGAAGGAACCGGGCGGCCGCTATCAAAGCGTCGCCGACTTTGCGCGTGACGTGGACAACGTTCTGTGTCGCCGGCCAGTGAGCGCGGTACCGGGCACGCGCGCTTACCGCACGCGCTGTTGGTGGCGGCGAAACAAGAAGGCCATCGTGCTGGTCGGTCTGGTCGTGACGAGCGTGCTCGCGCTCACGACCTACGCCGTCACGCTCTCGCTGTCCAAAGCGGCCGAGAGGGCCCGCTCCGCCGAGCAGGTGGCAACTGCCGCCGAAGAAGGACGCCACAAGCTCGCCGTCGCGTACGGGCGCGCTCAGACCAAGGCGGACAATCCGATCGCGGCCGCGACGACCTTACTGGCTGAGCATCGCCGCTATGACTCTGTGCGCACGCGCGGGGCCCTGTGGGAGTTCTACCGTCGCTACCCCTGTGTGTACCACGTGGGCCGCGCGTTCGGCCGTCAGACGCACGTGGCGTACAGCCCGGATGGGCGGTGTCTCGTCAGCGTGCAGCGCGAGAACTCACAGGATGGACGTCTGATCGTGTACGGAGCCGAAACGGGGGAGGAGGTGCAGATCCTGCCCAGCGAACAGGCCAAGGCTGCCTGCATCGCGTTCGCCCCGCAAGGGGATCGCCTGTATGTCGGTGGCAGCGACGGTCGCATTCACGTGTGGACGGTTCTCCTGGCCACCGGGCAACTGGCTGAGCACTCGATCGCGGAAAATGCGCACCTGCCGGCGGCGGTCAGCGCGATCACGGTTTCCAAAGGTGGGCAGGAGATAGCTGCCGGCACCAAACAAGGTCAGATCTGTGTCTGGGCGGTACAAACTGGCCAGTTCGTGAGCGCCCTGAGCCTCACGGACATGGGTCTCGTGGCCGATCTGGCGTTCTCGCCGGACGGGTCGCGTCTGGCCATCGCCTGCAGATCCGGCGATATCTCCGATGGATACCACCGCGGTGGTCTGTGGGTGTGGGACATTCAGAGCGCTCGCGAAATCGGACATCGCCTGGACCGCAATTGCCGCTCCGTGCGCTGGTCGGAGGACGGCCAGGACGTGCTGTTCGGTGATGATGTGGTTTGGCGCTGGAACCTCGCTTCAAATGCCGAGGCAGCCCTGGGCTCCCGCGTCCAATGGGGCGTGCGCTCGCTGGACCTGACCGGCGACGGTCAGTACGTCGCCGTGGCCAGGGGGGACGGCCGGATTCGCTTCTACGATGTGCGGGCGGGCGAGTGGTGCCAGGTTTCGGGCTATCACGAGAGCGCGGTGGCCGACCGCATCGGCCTGTGCTTCTCTCCGGACGGACACCATGTGGCTTCTGTGGGCCTGGATGGCCTGCGCGTGTGGGATTTCTATCCTGCCGCAATTGACAGGCTCCCGGGGCTGCCGGTGCTGCAAGCATCCGCGAGCGGACGCACAGTGTCGCCGGATGGCACGATGGTGGCGGGAGGATTCGAGCTGGAACCAACGGCTGCGAGCGCTGACGGATTCGCCCCGGATACCGACGCAGCACCCGCGAATGAGACGACGCCGACGGTGTATCGCCTGTATGTGTATGTGTGTGAGCATGATCGTTGGCGCGTCTTTGCTGGATCGCCGAGCGCAATCCCCGTGAGCCCGATCGCGGCGTTCCAAAGTCCGGGTTCGGTGTACTGGGGACGGCTTGGCCCGGATGCAGAGGTAAGCGAGATCGGGGTGGCCAACCTGGGCGCGCCAGTTCTGGATCAACTCTGCTTCCGCGTGAGCGGCTACTTGACCTGGGGTGGCTGGTGGAACGAAGAGCAGGGGTCGCTGCTCATCGGCTGCAAGGATGGTCGGTTGTGGACTGCATCCACACATTCATGCGGGGCCCAAGAACCGCGCCTCATCCCGGTCCCGTGGAGGGATGCGCCGCCGAGTCCGTTGACTTTCACAACGCGAACCACCGATGGACGCTTTCTCGCGGCATGCTGGGAGGGCAAAGACGGACCTGGTCGGGTCGTTGTGTGGCGCACCACGGGGAACGCTCGTCCCGACGCCGAATTTGAGCAAGCGCACGAGTTGTACGCCGACTTCCCGACGCACGACGTCACATGGCGGATGGCCTTCGTCCGGAACCGTGCAGGCGACCTCATTCTCGCGACAGCAGGCAGCGTGCGCGATGTTCACCTGTGGGAGCTCCCCACTGGCAGACTGGTTGGGCGACTGGTTGGCCACCGCGACGCCGTGCGACAGTGCGTGGCCTTGGAGGATCGTCTGCTCGTAACCGCCTCCGACGACAAGACCGCCCGTGTCTGGGATGCCATTGAACAGGAAGAGGTTTGCGAACTCTACTCCGGATCGCAGGGGCGCCCCCTGATCGGCGTGGACGCGGGACGCGTCGCTATTCTCGATGGTGATACGCTGACCATCGCTGATGCAAGCGAGTTTGAGCGGTTCGTTGAAAGCAGCGCCGAGGCCGACTCACGCACTCGAACCACGGCGAATGATCGAGTGACATTGCGGCGACCGGGAGGTCGGCTATCGTCCGAAGTTCGCCGTTAATCACCATTTCAAGGTTGTCCACCGCGAGGATCCCGCGGTTTGTGGCGTACGTGGGGTCGCCAGCGTTTCGGCCGCGAGAGCCGGCGCATTGGCAGGTCGGGTCCAAATGGCGGAGCGCCACGCAAATCTAGGGCTGGCCGGAGTTTCCAACTCCGAGCCCCATCGTCTACGCGACGGGCCTCTTCCTCGTGCAAACAGGAAGAGGACCGCGGGCGTGCCCGAAGTCCTGTACGATCCCAGCGGGCCTGCAACGGCCGTTCCGTCGCCCGACCCCCACGGGCTGGACGCACACCAGCAACTTCCGCCAAGCGGCGTATGAGCCGCTCGCGGCATTCACTTCATCCGATACACGCCGCGGTCAACGTTGACGACGTTGGGTATCGCCGCCAGGTCCTTGCCGACGGTTTTGGGCAGGTCCTTGTTCCGGGACTTGCAGCCGGCCTTGAGCACGGCGGCCGTGACCGCCTTGATCGTCATCGGGCCGCGGTGGGCGTGCATGACCTACCGGATGTACGCCGGCAGCGTGCCCGGCCGAGCGGCTTGGCGTCGGCGACTTCGACGACGGATCCGGGGCTTGGTCGTGGTCTTGGCCACGGTGCCGCCCAGGGCCGTGATCGCCTGGTCGAGGGCTGCTACCTGCGAGTCGATTGTGGTTCGCTGGGCAGCGAGCTCGTCGCGGCAGGCGATCAGTACGCCCAGCACACGCGCGCGGCCGTCGGAGATGCTCATTCCGGCGGTCGCCGAGCGCTGCTGGTCGACTACCCGTGCCGTACGCTTGCTCTTCGCAGCATGCACCGTGTTGACGTGACGGCCAAGGTGCATGGCCATCGCAAACACACGCCCGCACGTGCTGCACCGGAACTTGCCCGTCTTCGCCATGAACGGCCTCCTCAAAGTCCAGAATTGACCACAACGTATGCCGTCGCTGCACACTTCGCAATGGTGTCCCTGCTGAACCCGTGATCCGGGCGGGGCGGGGGGCTGGATGGCTGGCCGGGTCCGTGGGTGCGTACGAGCGTCCCGTGCCCATGAGCGATGCAAAGGTCCGCCGCGAGTTCCGAGCAGCCCAGGCGGCGCGCCTGCGCCGCCCGGCTGCTTGGCCGTGAGCGATCGGACCGCGGCGTCATGCGCTGGCATCGGCGCGCAAGAGCGGCCGGGGTCATCGATGGGTGGACGAGTTCGGTCAGCGGGAGAAACAGGAACTCGTCGGTTGACGGCATAGCAGTGGCGAATTGCCGTGCCGCCGGCTCGCAGCGTTGCCGCGGATTGGGGCAGGAGTACTTGACGGGGAATCAAGAGCCAAGCACACCCACTGCCGGCCATTCGACGGCGGATCGCTCGGTGGCCGGGCTTGCCCGCGGTCATCGACGACTTCACGGCGTGAGGCCACAGGGAGGAAGCGGCCCATCCGCCGCCGCTCAGCAGTCGGGCAGTTGATGTCTGCGTGGCTGATGACGCCGTGGTTGGTGCGGTCTCCGTGCGCGTATTCTGTTGGGCTCGTGAGCACCGGCACGAACGGATCGCGGGCCGCTCACGCGTTCTTGAGCGCCTTCTTGAGGATTGGGCCGGCTCGTCGCGCGTCCTCGGCTTTGTCGAAGGCGAAGTACGTGACGTGGCTTCGCTTCAGCGCCGCGGCTGACAGGCCTCGTAGGTTGATGCCGGCGTCCGCCAGCGCGCGGGTGATGCGTGCGCCTAGACCGCGCTGGTTTGGGCCTTCCACTCGGAGTGAGTGCAGGCTGGTGGATTTCGCCAGGCCGGCTCGTTTGGCCGCACGCGTCTGCGACGCGCCTTTGAGGGGCGCGAGGAATACGACGCTCTTTCCGGGCTTGTCCCAGCGCGCAATGACGAACTCGAGGTTTGCTCCCGCGTTCGTGAGCGCTTCGAGTTTCTCCGCGAGCGTGCCCGGGCGGTCCTCGATCTCTCCAGCCCACACGTCGACCTTGGTGACTTTGAAGTCCATCGTTTGTCTCCTGCCGTTGCTCGGAACCACACACTAGCCCGATCGGGCTCGAACGTACCCGGCTCCTGCACCACACGCAAGGCGCTCGATTCGGGCTGCGAGGTGCCCGGACGACGCGCGGCCCTCCACCGGCAGCGAGGCGGCGCATCCCACAGCTTCCGGGTGCGTACGGCGCAGCCTACCGCCCGTTGCGGTTCGTTCGCGTTGCTGGCGAACCGCCTGCGCGGGTCGCCCATGGAGTTACCGCTGAGCGTGCCCCCCGTGTCCTGGGCGGGGACCGCTGGTTTTGGGCCGTTCTGCGCCTGCCCTCGTGTGGCTGTGCGGCTCGCCGCGCTCGTCGCTCGTGTCGCTGGCCGTGTCGAGGAGGATGGTGGTGATGGCCTCTTCCAGCCCCGAGTACTCGCTGCCGTACAGGCGCGCCTCGTCGACGCCGCCGTCGCGCTCGTCGGAGGGGACGGTGATGTTCTTGCGCGTCAGCAGGTCCTCGAACTCGTCGAGAATGCGGATCGCGAAGGTGCGTGCGTGTTCTTCGTTCATGGTGTTGCTCCCGCCGTGCTCGTGTTCGAGCACCGCGCACCCGAGGCGGTGCTCGAACTCACTATGGACGGTCCGCGTCGGGACTCCCCCGCTCCTGGCCGCCGCAGTACCTGGTGCGGTTCGAGGGACTCCTGCGCCGCGGCGCGCCTGTCGTGCTGAAAAAGAACGGGCGGGACCATCCGGTTCGCGCCCGTCATCGGAACGTCACCCGATGGTCTCTTCTTCGATGCTGTCATCGCTGTGGTTGTTGGCGTTTTCGATCATGTGATCGAACGCCTTCTGCAGGCACCACATCGCGAGGGGAAGCTCGTTGCGGGCGAAGCTGCCGCTGCTTTTCCACGTTCCGTCGCTGTCTTTGTACCTCCGCTCGAGCGTTGTCTTAAGCACCGTTGTCTTTTTTCCACCTATGGAGATGATGTTGCTCCAAAGTGCTACGCTGACCGAGCCAGCTTTGTACTTGGCTACGGGGGTTGCCTGTGTCATGTTTTCATTCCTCCGAGACGGCACCTGTCGTCTGACGCGACGGGCCTCTTCTCAGGACTGAGGACGAGGCCCCGGCCTTTCGTGCGGCCTACTGACCTCGACTTGTGCCATTTTGTGGTCCTTCACGCGGCCCGACTCAAGTGATCCAGCAGCGTGAGGCGTAATCGTCTCGGGAGTTTTGCAACACCCGCATGTCCCAGCGACTCTTTCAAAACCGATTCCCAGCACAGCCGACGCACGGCGCGC
>JAGVEP010000340.1 GCA_020058145.1 Phycisphaerae bacterium
CCAGGCAGACCGGTTGCCCGCCGCGGTCCGTGGCGTCCAGGACGAACAGCCCGGCGAGGGCGTCGCCGCCGTTGAGATGGCTGCGCTGCTGGGCCGCACTCGCGCGGCGCTGCGACAGCTCCGCGAATTCGTCGCACTGCGCACGGGTGATGCCGAGCCCGGCACCATATTCGTCCGCCGTGAGCATCATGGCGGTCTGAGCGAGGTCGTGGCGCAGCCCGGCGAGCAGACTGTCCTCAACCGTGCCGTCCTCCGTGAACTCCCAGAAGCTCGCCGCCGACTTCCGCGGGGCACGGATGATCTGCGGCGCCCGCGACATCGTTTCTGCCCCGACGCAGAGCGCGACGCGGGTCTCGTCGACCGTGTCCGGCAGGGCAATTTGCTGGAAGGCGTTAATCACCGTCTGCAACCCCGACCCGCAGATGCGCTGGACGAGCAGCCCGGGCGTTTCGATCGGCAGGCGACACCGCAGCGCCACGTTGCGCGGGAAATAAATGTCCTGCGCGCCGGGCGCCGTGAACTGGTACACGTTGGCGCCGATGACCGTGTCGATCCGCTCCCGCGCGATGCCGCTACGCCGGATGGCTTCCTCGCCGGCCAGCACGCCCAGGTCTTCCGCCGAAAACCGGCTGAGCGTACCGCACTTGAGCCCGACGGGCGTGCGCGCGGCGCCGGCAATGACGACCTGAGGATAGTCGTTACGCTTCACAGGCTGACCTTCCTTCGTGCATCAGACCTCGATGACCTCAGCCCCAGGGTGCGCGGAAAACAACGCGTCGATCTGGCGCTGAAAATTGTTCACGACCACCTTGCGCACCAGCTTTCCCGAAGGGGTCAGCTC
Organism: Phycisphaerae bacterium; assembly: GCA_020058145.1. Lineage (GTDB taxonomy): Bacteria > Planctomycetota > Phycisphaerae > UBA1845 > Fen-1342 > JAGVEP01. The sequence goes on from JAGVEP010000340.1 coordinate 842, forward strand.
ACCGCTCTCCACCGAGGGTTCACGGTCGGCCAGCACGGCCCGTCGGATGCGCTCATACTTGGTCTCGATCAGCGGATTCACCCGCCGCAGCTCGTCGGCATACAGCTTCAGCACGGCCGGGGCTTGCAGCAGGCCCGCCGGGTTCACCTGGTGCTCCGTGGCCCACGTCCGCAGGTGGTCGCGGTTGGGGTAGATCAACGCGCCCACGAAATCCTTGCCGCTCCCCAGGGCGATCGCCAGGCTGACAAACGGTGATTCGTTCACCAGCACGGTCTCGATGCGAAGTGGATGCGTCTTCTCGCCGGTGGTGAGCTTGAACGTCCCGTCCTTGCGGCCCAGGAGGCGCAGCCCGTGCTTCGTGAACTCGCCCAGATCGCCGGTCCGGAACCAGCCGTCCTCGCCGAGCACGTGCGCGGTGGCCTCCTCATCGTCGAGGTAGCCCTCCATGACATTTGGCCCCTTGACGACGATTTCCTGCTCACTATCGATACGGATCGTGACGCCCGGGAGCGGGAACCCCACGTAGCCGCTCTGCCAAGCGGTGTCCTTCGTCGTGGCCGTGATGCAGGGCGCTGTCTCGGTCAGGCCCCACCCTTCCAGCACCGGAATGCCGCGCTCGCGATAGGCCGCGGCGACGTGCGCCGGTAACGGTGCCCCGGCGGTGAAAACCAGGCGCAACCGGCCCCCGAACAGGATGTCGGCCACCTCGCGACGTTCGCGGCAGCAGCCCACGAGCAAATCGTGGATGCGCGGCACGCTGAAGAAAATCGACGGGTCGAAGAGCTTCCAGTTTTCGATCAGCCGGTCGAGGTCTTTGCCCCGCGAGTCGTCGAGGCACAGCTCGCAGCCGTTGTAGAGCGACATGAAGCGCTCGAAGAGGCCGCCGAAGCTGTGGTGCCAGGGCAGGTAGTTCATGTACACGTCGTGCTCGTTCACGTCCCACATGAGCGACATGGCTTTCTGTTGCGAGATCAGATGCCGGTGGCACAGGCGCACGCCCTTGGGAGCGCCGGTGGTCCCCGATGTGTACATGATGACGCACAAGTCGTCCGGCCGGACGGCGGCGATCTGCTCCTCCAGGCGCTGTTCGGAGACCCCGCCTGCGGCGGTGAGCGTGGCGAAAGCCAGCGCCCCCCAGCGCCCGCACTGGGCGTCGAAGTCCATGCAGTAGATCTTCTCGACGTACGGGTGCTGGTTCCGCTTCAGCTTGTCGAGCTGGTGCCGGCCGGAAACCACGATGCAGCGCGGCCGGGTACGTTCCAGCACATAGCTGACCTTTTGCGGCGTGTGGTCGGCGAAGATCGGCACCGTCACCGCCCCGATCGACATTGCCGCCAGTTCGAACAGGAACATCTCGGCCCGGTTCTCCGAGAGCATGGCGATGCGGTCGCCATGCCGGATGCCCTGCTCCAGCAGGTGCCGGGCAATTTGAAAGGTCGTCGCGGCAAACTCCCGCCAGGTCAGCGCCGCGGGTTCGTTCTTCTGACGGTAGCGTAGGTACACCTTTTCAGGCGCCCGCCGGGCCCGGTCGCGCAAGAGCACGCCGAACGAGGGCTCGAAGCTCCCGAGCGGCAACGGATGGGTGTGTTCCTCGCCTAGTTTCTTGATGCCGATCCGGTCATCGAGCCCGGCGGCCGTGGTCTGGCAGTACGCCAGGCAGGAATCGCGCAGCAGTTCCTTGGACAAAGCGAAGCGCTCTTCGGCCGATTTGTAGGGGTAGACCGTGTTGTCCGGGTCCAGACCGAGCCGCCGCCGCACGAGGTACGAGGCCGTGAAGTAGATCAGATTCGTGGCCAGTTCCTTGATGTGCGAGCAGCCCACGTGCCCGCCCACCCGCCGGGCCACCTCGCTGAGCACGCCGCGCTCGATTTTCAGGCCCACGAGGCGATCGGCGATGGGTTCGATCCCGCGGCACACCGGAAAGGGGGCGCGGATCATTTCCAGTTTGCTGTAACTGACCTGCTCGTCCGGCACATAAATGCCGAGCTCCAGCTTGATCAGGTGATCGTTGTCCAGCATCGTGCCGACCAGGATGAGCTCGTCCGTGCCGCCCTCGTACAACTCGATCCCGAAGTTTCTCTGTCCGACCAGTCTCATCTTGCCTGTCCTCGACCCCGTCGCGGCGTGCTGCGCCCGGTGCTGAATGGCCCGCGCCATGGCCGCCTGGACCTGGCGTTTCAAGGACTCGAAGAGGGCCTGCTCACGCGCCAGGCCCGCGTTGGCAGCGTACCGGCCCAGCGGCGTCAGCAGCCACTCCTCGGTCGAGAAAAGCTGAACACTGCGCAGATCCCCGGCGAGGGCGTCGCGGAAGGTCTTCAGCGAACTGGTTATGTGCTCCGCGTGTGCCAGGATCGTGGCGCGGTGCGCAGACCAAATCTCTTCATAACGAGCAGCGGGCGGGTATGCGCCCGTGGCCTGGCCGACCGTGAACACGGCCCGCGTGATCTGCTCGACGAACTCGGCCCGCGCGGGGTCCTTGCACAGGTCGCCCATACGCAAGTCGATCAGCTCGCCGTCCGGCTTGACCATGTGGATCAGGCCGCCGACGTTGAGCACGATGGAGATCATCGCCTTGTCGAATTCGATCCGCGTGCCGGGCACGTCGCGCGCGTGGGTGTACGGATAGTTGTGGCCGGTCAGGATCGCTTCGACCCGCTGCCGCTCGAAGTCTCCACCGCCCGCGAACACGATCGAGCCGCGGCGCTCGAGCACGTAAACCGTCTGGGCGCCGCTGCCCCGCCGGCCGCCGGCTTGGAAGGAGACACCCCGGACCAGCCGCTCGAGCAGCCGCGCCCGCATCGCGTCGTCGACTGCCCCGAGGCGCTGCATCAGCATGGCCTCGTGCAACTGCTCGTCGTACGTCCGGACGGTCTGCTCATACAGGATGCCGTTGGGCAGAATGAGGAGAATCGGCACCTCGCTGCGAATCTGGGCGGCCGACGCCAGACGCCCGCGCGCGACCAGGCTCTCGAGAAAGCGAAGCAGCTCGGCGGTGAGCAGGGTTAACTGATCGGGGTTGCAGCAGACCAAAAGCAGTTCAGGCAGGTGGTCGCGCGCATCGACTTCCAGCAGGTTGGCGAAGATACGGCCGTTAAGCGGGACCGAGCGCAGCCTGCCCTGGTCGTCGAGATTCAGCGCACCGGCCTGCTTGAGCGGCTGCGTGATCCCATCGCCACTCCGGCCGATGAAGCCATCGCCGCCCGCGTGCACGAAGAAGGCGACGCCCAGCGCCCCTGGCGGGTGGATTCCCAGTTCGCCTTCGTGGAGCATGACCCACCAGACTCCTAGGGCAGCACGATGGAGCGGAGCGCGACGCCTTCCTTCATTACCGCGAAGGCCCGCTCGATCTCGCCCAAGGGAAAACGGTGCGTCACTTGCCGCTTCAGGTCAATCCGGCCCTGCTCGATCATGCGCAGCAGGGGCACGTAGTCCACCGGACGGCACCCCAGCGACCCCACTATCTCAACCTCCTTGAACATGATCTTGCCGGCCACGATCGAAATCGCCTCGTGCGTGTACCCGACCACGCAGAGTCGCCCGCCGACGCGCAGGCACTCGAACGCCTCCTCAATCGTGCGGGGATTGCCGATGACCTCCATCGCAATGTCCGCCCCGCCGGCCGTGAGCTTCTTAACTTCCTTGCTGACGCGCTCGACTTGCGTCGCGTTGATCGTGCGGGCGGCCCCGAACTCGGACGCCCACGCGAGCTTGCGTTCATTGATATCGACGGCGATCACGTACCCGCCCGCGGCCGCCGCCAACTGGATGGCGTTTATCCCCACCCCGCCACAACCGAAGATCACCACGGTGTCGCCTGGCTTCACCTGGGCGCGGTTCTTGACGGCATGGTACGGCGTGGAAATCGCGTCCGCGATGATGGCCGCTTCTTCCAGCGGAATCGCGTCTGGCAGCGCCAGCACGTCCTTCGCCGGCACCGCGACATACTCGGCATAGGCGCCGTCGAAATGATTGCCGAGCATCTGCATGTTGGCGCAGATGTTCTCGCGTCCCTGCCGGCACGCCGTACATCGGCCGCACGTCAGCACGGCCGGAATCAGCACGCGCTGCCCCGGCTTGAGATGGCTCACGCGGGCGCCGATCTGTTCGACGATGCCCGACGCCTCATGCCCGAGCACGATCGGCGGCTTCTTGAACGTGGGCACGCCATGCTCGATATAGTGCAAATCCGTATGGCAAACGCCGCAGGCGGCGACTTTCACCAGGATCTGATCGTCGGTGATCCGCGGGACCGGGATGTCCTCGATCTTCAGTCCCTTCTCGCTGCCGTGGAATACTGCCGCCTTCATCGCTCGCACCTTTCTCCGCGCTCGGCCTGTTATGCGTGCGTCCAGCGCGGCGGGCGCTTTTCCATGAACGCTGCCAGCCCTTCGTGTACGTCTTTGAGCCGCATCAGCTCCCCCAGATACAGGCGCTCGACTTCATCGAGCCGCGCCAGAATTCGTGTGCGCACCGCACCGACCGTCGCCCGTTTCGCCAGCCGCACAACTGGCCGCGACAGCTTGCGTACGCCGTCCAGATAGCGCTCCACCTGCTCTGCGAACCCTTCGACGGGGTAAACCTGGTTCACCAGACCAATCCGCTGCGCTTCCGGCGCCTCGATGACGCCGCCCAACACGTTTAGCTCGATTGCTTTCTTGATCCCAATCTGCGGCGGCAGCACGCACGCCGCCACCGGCGGAAAAACGCCCACCTGAATCTCCGGCTGACCGAACTTGGCGCGTTCGGACGCCAGCACAATGTCGCATGCAATGGCCAGTTCGCACCCGCCGCCCAGGGCCGCCCCATTGACGACCGCAATCGTCAAGGCATCGGTCGCCACCAGCTTCCGGCACACGCCGTGAAACTGGTGGATCATCTCATCGACCTTGTCGGCGGCGTGGTCGGCTATGTCCACGCCGGCACTGAACGCTTTGCCGCTTGCCCGGAGCACGAGCGCCGCCAGGTCGGCAGCGTTCAGCAACGTCTCCAGCAGCGCATTGAACTCGGTCACCATCGGAAGGTTGAGGACGTTCAGCGGCGGCCGATTCATCGTCACGGTCGCGATGCCGTCGGCCGTCTGCACCTCAAAGAACTGGTATGCGCTCATGGTGGCTAGGGCTCCCGCCTGATGATCATCGCCATGGTGACTCCGCCGCCGCCACAGATGGCCGCAATGCCCTGTGCTCCGCCGGTGCGCTTCAAGGCGTGGTACAGGGTCACGATGATGCGTGCCCCGCTGACGCCCGTCGGGTGGCCCAGGGCGATCGCACCGCCCTGCACGTTCAGCTTGTCGCGGTTCCATTTCAGAACGCGCTCGTTGGCGAGTACCTGCACCGCGAACGCTTCGTTCACCTCGATGAGGTCCATCTGGTCGAGCGTCAAGCCGGCACGCCGCAGAGCCGCTGGAATCGCGATGCCCGGCCCCTCGCCCATCGTCGCCGGTTCAACCGCCGTGCTGGAGTAGGCCACGAGCGAGAACAGCGGCTTGGCGCCGAGCGCCCGCGCGTGCTCGCGCGAAACCAACACGAGTGCGGCCGCCCCATCGGACATGCCGCACGCGTTCGCGGGCGTGACGGTGCCGTCCTTCTTGAACGCGGGTTTGAGCTTGGCGATCTTCTCGAGCGAAGTATCGGCCCGAATGGTCTCGTCTTTGCTGAACAGCACGGCGGGCTGCCCGGCGGTCGCCGGCACCTCGAACGGAACAATCTCCTCGTCAAACCAGCCGCTCGCCTGGGCGCGGGCCGCCTTCTGATGGCTGGCAACCGCGAATTGGTCTTGCTCCTCGCGCGAGATCTTGTGTTTTTCGACGAGGTTCTCGGCCGTGGCCCCCATCCCCATCTGGCACAGCGGATCGATGCTGTCGGACCAGCCGTCGAGCAGCGTCCGGTCCCCCATTTTGAAGCCCTCCCACCGGCAGTCCTTCAGCAGGTACGGAATCGTGCTCATGCTGTCCATACCGCCGGCCACGACGGCCTGGGCGTC
>JAGVEP010000272.1 GCA_020058145.1 Phycisphaerae bacterium
CTTCGTCCCTATGTCCCTATGTCCCTGCTACTGCAACCCCGCCAACACCTGCTGCCAATACGCCCGCTGCTGCGGCTGGTTGCGGTTGTGATGGTGTGCGATCACCTGCGCCGCAAACGCCCGCAACGCGCCGTGACGAACCTGCGGGACATGCGCCCGCAGGCCCGCGGCCAGCTCGGTGGCAGCCATCAGCTCCTGACCGCCGCCGCAGACCGACGAGCATTCGCCTGAGCTGAGCTTTTCGATGAACGGGTTGATGTCGTCAAAATCGACCAGCCCGTCGCAGTTGACGTCGTAGTGGTAGCGCAACCCACCGGACAGAAACCCATCTTCAGCCGTCCCGCCGAGGCCGGGATAGGCCAGCGCGAAAGCCTCTGGCGCGCCGGGGTCCGTCAGGATGGCGATAAACAGATCGAGATCATCGAACTCAACGTAGCCGTTGTTGTCGCCGTCGCCCAGGCAGGGATCGATCGCGCGGACGTTGATGTCCGGGCAGTCGCCGTGGCACGGGTCGTGCGTGCCGATCGTCACCGTCGCGTTCGGATCGATGGCGTAGCCCGTTTCTCCATTGCCCCAGCCCAGGTAGCGCACCGCGACGAATTCGGTGTTCGGGTCCATGTCGCCGGCCACCGTAATCGTGGCTCCGGCGAGCATGGCACGGCCAATAATGATATGGCCGCCGCTGAGCGGGTCGTTTGGATCGTCCTGAAGGGTACCATTTACGGAAATCAAGCCTTCTAGGAACCCGGTGCACCGGATGGTCCCGAACAGACTCCCGTCTGACCCCGAGGGCACGGTTGCGACGATCCAGATGTTGCCCGGCAGGTCGTTGTCTACGAGTATGGTGCCGTAGGCGTCGCCGATCACGCCCAAGTCGCCGTTCACTGTACCGGCTTGGATGTGTCCAGTGGCCGGCAGGCCGCCCACCTGGACCGACCCGTCGAGCGTGCCCGACGCGGCCAATCTGCCCGCCACGGTTCCGCCGACGGTCACATCACTGATGTTCGCGGTCTCGACGAGGCCGTTGGGGTCGATGCTGCCGAAGGTGCTACTGGTAAGCGTATCGGTCGCGGTCACGGTGCCGGCCACGGCTCCCGAAACCGTTAGATGGCCGATGTGCGCCGCTGTAACGGTCCCACCAGGCGCGACCCCGCTCAGCCCGCAGTCCGTGAGGTCGTTGGTCGCGCTGAGCGTGCCGCTCATCCCCCCACTCACACTGGCGTTATAAATGTTGCCTGCGGAAATCTGGCCCATGATTTCGTAGGCGGTCAAATTATCGATGCCGCCAGCCTCGATATGGCTATTTGGCAAGATATAACCGAATTGCGCCGTGCCAATTGTACCGGTTACGGTCACGTCGCCAGCAGTGATACCCTGCGCCCACAGGAAGGTCAGCGTATCCGCCTTGATGCCGGCGCCATCCTCCAGGCCGCCAAGATGAGCATGCCCGAGGGTGCCGGTCACTTGCACCGTGCCGGTAGTCCCACCCGTTACCGTCAGACCGCCCATACTGCCGGCGTCGATCCGGCCACGCACCCACTGGCTTACCGTCATGTCATCGATGTAGCCCGCGTCAACAACGCCGGTATCGTCTATTCGCCCAAGCCGTCCGGTTGCAAGCGCACCGGTTACGGTCAGAGTGCCGTCAAATGCTCCGGTAACTTCTAGGAACTCGATGCTGCCCGCCTGCACGGTGCCCGCGCAGGCGCTCGTGCTCAACTGGCCAATGTCGCCGGCGTCTATGTAGCCTGTAGTCAATATCCCGGCGCTAAAGTCTGCCTCGCTGAGCGTGCCGGTCACGGCTACGCTGCCGGTAAGCGGTTCATACGCATCCAAGGTGCCAATCGTGTCCGCGGTAACGCTGCCGCTTAGCTTTCCAAACATCTGAATCCAGTCTATACTGCGGACCACGATGTCTCCGCCCATGCCGATGCCTTGATGGCCCGCGTGCACGCCCAGCCAACTCATCGTGTCTGCTTCCAGACGGCCGCCAGGCATGCTTTCTACCCGCGCATTCTCGAGTCGACCGTATACATGCAGCGTTCCAGAGATAGGACCAACAACCGCAGTCACTTCTACGGCAGCGCACGATACCGTCCCGCGCAAGCCAATGTGCTCCGCCAACTCGCTGCCGTCCACCACGAGCTGTAGGACAGGACCCCCAACTTCCGCTCTGGCCCCGGACAACATCCCGCCCCAGATGTAGAGATACGCCGTGGAGCCGGCCACGGAGATCTTGCCCCCGGTCATGAGGCCGGTTGAAATCACGTGGACATTTCCGTCACAGATCAGATCGCCGCCGAACTCCACCATGTTGCCCCAAAAACTCGGATCACCATGGTGGAATTCGTACAGGTCACCAGTGATACTTGCGGCACCCAGAAATGCACCACGCACATACACTCTTTCCAGACTATCTGTAACGTCAATCGAGCCCGCTTCGCCAACCGACCCGTGGATAGAGATGCCAGCCCCGTAGCCGACCAGCGAACCGTTCACGATGATGTCATTGTCGTACTCGAACTCGTCGTCGGCAATGAGCAGGCTGCCCGTGTGCGATAAGTGCTGCGCATCGCCGATCGTTACGTTGCCCATCCGGTTGCTGGAAACGGCGCCGTCCAACTTGGTGATTTTCACATCGCCGAGCGTGGCACAGCTCACATCCGCCGAGAGCGCGCCCCCGATGGTCAGCGAACCAATCCCTTGCGCGATATCAATGTTGTCTAACACGTCGTTTCCGATATTGAGCACGCCGGCGGCGTGGGCCTGGCTTGGCCCCTGGCCGTTGAGCGTGCTACTGATCGTAAGCGCTTCTACCGTGCCCGTCACACCGCTGACGGCAAGCTGGATCGTGCCTACCTCGCGGGCGCCGAAGTCGTGCCCAGGTTGGCCCACGATGGTCAGCGCGACCGTGCCCGCGTCCTCGACGGCGATGATGCTGCGGATGTCGCCGGGGTCCTCGTACACGCCGTTATTCTCAAGCGCCGCCTCGAATACAAACGTCTGACCATCGATGCCGTGGGAGATGACGATCGTCTGAGCGCCTTGGGCCACATAGTAGTAATAGAGATTCGGCAGATTGGGATCGTTCGGATCCTGATACGCACCGTTGTGCTGGTAGATCTTGTTCACCGTTTGCGCCGATCCTGTCGCCACGATGGCTCCCAAGGCACACAACAAAACCAGACTTTTCCTTTTCACGATACACCTCCAGTGAAACTGGTCCAGCTCATCCCCTGCGCGAGCTGCGCAGAACCAGGACGAGCCCTAAGCACATGGCCGAAATCGGTTCCGGAACTACGCCAAAGCCCACATAGCCCCAGCGCGAGAGGCTGATTGGCCCTTGGGCATCATCGCCCCATGAGACCGTTGAGGGTGTGAAGCCCCCCCCGTGGTAGTAGAAGCTCCCCGACATTGCATCGACCCCATCAATGGACAGGACATAGGTTCTCATTTCGGAGCTCGTAATGCGGAACACGTGCGGGCCCGGATCGATTGGGATGCTCATTGGCCATTCATACAGGCTGTAGACGCGGTCCATCGAAACCCGGATGGCGAGGTCCCATCGGTCGTCGGACCACACCGTGACACCGACCTCCGGGGCATTCGCATAGTCCACGCCTAGCCTGAATTCCATGGAAAACGGGTGCTCCGGCTCGGCGTGGATCATCCCCGGCGATATGACGCGGTAGTAGTCCACGATGCCCGCGCTGCCGAGCGAATCGAGCACCAGCGCGCCGTCCTCATCGATCGAGCGCTGCGCGCCGCCGTAGTCGATAATGCGCTGCCAGCCCTGATCCTCCGGGTACGGAGCATCCGGCCGCGACTGGTACTGGGTCCAGTAGTCTCCCAGCGCCGGCACGCCAGCGCCTACCAGCGCGCTCCCCGCCACCAGCAGGGCTGAAACCGACCTCTTCACAATACACGTCCAGTGTAACTGAGACCTACCCATCCCCTGCGCGACATGCGCAGGACCAGGACGAGCCCTGAGAACATGGTCACGGCCGAAATTGGCTCCGGCACAATTCCGAACCCAAAATAGGCCCAATGGCTAAGGCTGGTGCCGCCTTGACCCCCGTCGCCCCAATTGACGTCTGATGCCCAGTACGTGTGGATAAAGGCCCCCTGCAGAGCCGGCGTGCCGTCGATAGACAGGACATATGATCTCATGTCGTCCGTAGTCATACGGAACACGTGCCACCCGGGCTCGAAAAGGGCGTTCGCAGGGTATTCGTTGATGCTGTAGATCCGATCGGGCATGATCCAGAAGCCGGCACCCCACTCATCGTCGGAGAATATGCCCACTCCCGACTCGGTCGTGCCTGTCGTATAGTCGACCTTCTCGCGCCACTCGACGACGAAGGGGTGCTCGGCGTCTGCATGGATTGTTCCCGGCGCATGGATTGTGTAGGAGTCTACGATTCCGCCGCTCCCGCGCGAATCGAGGACCAGGTTGCCGAGGTCGTCGATCGAGCGCAGCGCGCCGCCGTAGGCGGTAATCCGTTCCCAGCCCTGATCCTCCGGGTACGGCGCATCGGGTCGCGACTGGTATTGCGTCCAGTAGTCGCCCAGCGCCGGCACGACAGCGCCGATCAAGGCGCCGCCCGCCAGCAGCACGGTCACAACCGTTCTTCTACCCATCATTCACCTCCAACGCCCGCGCTTGTGCGCCGGCCTGATTTGCTTCACCCGGCGCCCGAGACAGCACGCCGTCAACCGCGTCCCGAATGTCCTGCGGCCGCGAGCCCAGCGAGAGAGCCGCCCTCGTTGCCTGACAGAGCCGCCGAAATGCGCGGCGGATTTGAACCTCGACGCTCGGCCGCGGCCGGCCCGTCGCCGGCTGGTGCCCGTGAAAAATCGCCATGAATGCGGCCCACTCCGCCGGCGTCCGGGGCGGACGGGGCCACGC
>JAGVEP010000439.1 GCA_020058145.1 Phycisphaerae bacterium
GGCATCTGCCCCGCCGGTGGCCCGTTGCGTGCGCACCCGACAAGCACGCCCCAGGCCGCAGCCACCAACAGGCCCGCGGCTAGCCGGGGAGCCAGGAATCTGGGCACTCCGCAGTCGAATCGTTGAAAAAGCACAGCACTCGTCACGATTGCATTTCTCCGCATTCGGGCGGCAGGGTCATGGCAACGAGTCTGTCGATCACCTGGAGGCGCAGCTCGCCGGTCGGCACCGCGAGGCCCAGCAGGTCGCCCAGCGCCAGCCCATCCGCCGCCAATCGGACTATTGTGGCCGTCACCGGGTCAATCCCATCGCTCTCCAGCCGTGCCCGCCACTTCTCGAACTGTGCTCGGATCGGCTCAAGGTAGTGCGGCTCGCTGCCGGCGGCGGTGAGCAGGGCCGTGTGGATCGATTTTTCCTGCGGCTCAGGCGGTGTGGCTCGGACTGCCAGATACGCCCGGGTGAACCCGCCGCCCGGCCGTGGGTCGTTTTCCATCGCGTGCTGCTGCTCCCCCTCGCAGCGTGTGGCGAGCCGTTCCACGATCGCGGTAATCAGGGTGGCTTTGGACGGAAAGTGGTACAGCAGCCCGCCCTTGCTCACCCCGGCTTCGCGCGCCACCGCATCGAGCGTCAGGTTACTCACACCCGCACCGGCCACCACCTGCTCAGCGGCGTCCAACAGCCGGTCGCGAACGGGGATCGGCTCAGCGGCGTCGAGTTTCTCGGACATGTCGGAACTGTACCGTCCGGACGGTATAGTGTCAAGAAATCGCGTCCGGATTTGCTTTCTCGCCATTCTCGCGCAATTATAGGTACAGGTCCGATAGGTGGTGACGACAGCGGGCACCGCGAGGACTGTCGGCGCGGGGCCGACAGGTGTGCCGTGGTCGCCGGCTGCGGGCCGAGGGTGCGAAGGCAGGCACCGGGAGATCCCCAATGACACGATGGGTGATTCTGGGATTCTGCGCGGCGTTCGGAATTGGCGGATGGAGCGTTTCACAGGAGAAACAAACCGAAACTCCCCCCGAGGAGGTATCGGTCGATGCGGACGCCGCAGAATTCCTGATCGACGAGGCGCCCGGGGAGGTGGAAGCCGGGGACGCCGGTGGCCGCGACGCCAACAGTCCAGCGGAACTCGGCGCGGCGCGCCACTGGGAGGCTGGTTTGTCGGTCACACCTTTCTCCGAAGTCAACCTGCTCAACGGCAACCTGCTCACCGTCATCCCGCTCGTGTCCTGGGACCCCGTCGGGCCGCCCGTACAGTTCGTCCTCTACCACAACAGCCTGGGCTGCGACGACACCGGCGGCGGACCCGGCGATGATGTCACGCTCGGACCCGGCTGGCGAACCAGCTATAGCGCCCACATCGCAGGGTACGCCGGAACGGATGTCACGCTTGTCCGCGACGATGGTCAGGCGGACGTATTTGCCTACGCAGCCGGCAGTTACACTCCGCCGGCGGGTGTTTTTGACCGCCTGACGTGGGATGGACAGGCGCAGCGCTGGACGCTGACCGACGTGAGCCAATGGCAGACTATCTTCGATGGCGAGGGCCGGCTGATTGAGGTTCGCGACAGCAGCGGGAACGTCCTCACAGTTCATCGCGATGCAAACCTCGGCCATCGCATCGACTACGTGGACAGCGCGGCCGATGACCCGAACAATGGAGTGAACAACCGTCTGACCTTCCAGTACGACCCGAATGATGGGCGCCTCGCTGGGATCGTGCGGCCCTACCACAACTACGGAGACGACCCGAACGGGTGGTTCCAGTTCGATGAAAACAACCGTTGGACCTTCGACTACCAACTGACCGATCCGAACGATCCGAACGGCGAGTTGACGCTGCAGGCAGTGAACTACCCATACGATCCGAACATGGGTAGCAACCTCGGTTGGGTGCCACCAACCTATGTCGCCGTCGGCTATGAAGGCGACTCGTGCCGCATCGGCGCCATCCAGGCCCGCGACGGGAAAACCTGGTACTACAGCTATGCGCGTGGCGTGCTCTCGCAGGTCCAGGACCCCGTCCTGTACGACCAGACGTTTACCTGGACGCCCGCGGAGCCGTTTCCGGACCCCAACATCGGCGGCAACGGTGTGGGCCCGCAAGGTTACGGCGAAGGCGGCGAAACCTGGACGAACGCCCGCTACTGCGACCGGCGGCAGTACAACTGGGACTTTCGTTTTGACGAGTTCGGTGACTTGCGCGGCCGGTGCGACCCGCTGGGGCACTGGCGGTACTCGTACCACGATCAGCAGCACAACACGCTTTCACGCACCGACGAACTCGGACACCAGTGGACGGCAACGTACGGCCCGGTCGGCAACGTCACCACCGTCCGCAGCCCGCTGACTGGCACTGCCGCGCAGACCTGGAGCTACACCTGGCAGCAGCCGGACCCGAATGGCCGGCCGAACTTCTGGCGCCTGTCGCAGTACAGCGATCCGAACGGGCGCTGGGTGCAATACGCCCACGGTGTCACCGATGATCCGACGCTCGTGACGACGATCACGGAGCAGTCCTGCGGGCAAGGAAACGGCGTCACGACCATGACTTACTACGACGCCAACATGCCGAGCGCGCACGGGCAGCTTCACACCGTCACCGACGCCAACCGGGTGACGCACGAGTTCACCTACGATCAGTACGGCTTCCCCAGCTCCTGGCAGGAAGGTGGCCTTGCAACTGGGCGACCGATCACGAATGGAGCAGGTGGCGGCCAGACCTTCAACAGCCCCGTCGGCGCAACGGACGGCGCAAGCGACGGCAACGGCGGATCCGCGAGATTCACGGCCGACGGCAACGGCGGGACTCGCCGCGTGTGCTGTGGTGGCGTGGGCGATGGCGGCCGTATGGCCCTGCTCTGCCCTGGAATCGACCTCGGAGGCGGGGCGCGCTCGTCGAACACACTACTTGGCCGGTGCCCGCAGCCCTATCCGTGGTACCACGCCGCTTGGGGCGACGACGCAGTCAACAACTTCGACTCCGTCGGTCGGCCATTGCACCTGGAGGGGGTGTGGTACGTTCCTAATGCGTGGGAATATCGCGCGCGGGACATCACCTACGATGACTTTGGGCGCCCCGCCACCGTCACGCTGACCACCGAGGAGTTTTCCAACGCATCCTGGGGCTCGGGCACGTTCATCCGGACCTTCGCGTACACCTACGATCCCGACGGCCGGCTGGCGGAATTCCTGGGACCCGATGGGTCTGTCGGCTCGGACTTTTACACCTACGACGAACTGGGCCGTCTGACGTCCATCGTTCATGGGAACACGGGGGTGACCTACCAGTATGACCAGGCCAGCCGCCTCACGGTGGTTCACTACACCGATGGGGCGCTGAACCCGACCGGGGCGACGATCAGCCGGACGTACGACAACGCCAACCGTCTGACGTTTATCGCCCACAACGCCGTCAACGGAACGCTGCTGCTATCCGTGACTTACGTCTGGAACCCCGACAATACGGTGAAAACGCGTACCGAGCGTTCCGCACTGCCTGGGTTCACGACTGCGACCGTGACGTTCACGTACGACAACCGCCAACGCCTGATCGGCGAGAGGCGCTTCGCCAACGGGTGGGTATATTGGTATACGTACGGTTATGATCAACTCGGCAACCGGACGTCGAAGACCGAACTCATGAGTGGGCGCAAGACCGGCTACGTCTACGATACCGACTGGGACCCGAACGTGTGGGGCCCGGACCATCAACCCGAGTGGTGGCGATCCGGAATGGTTTATGCGCCGTCGTGGAGATTCAATGACGCGAACAGTCCGACGCGCGCCTTGACGCGCAACAACCGCCTGCTCGAATACCGCGAATTCTCGATCTCCAACCCACAAAATGAGAATGACCACCTGCTGCGGGCCGTGCGGTACGAGTACATCCAGGAGACCGGGAATGTCGCGCACATCACGGTCAAGGACAAGTATGTCGATCCCTACACGACGCCGGGCGATCCGAACGCTTACAGGAAGTATTACGATTTGTGGCTGGCTTATGCCCCCAGCGGCACGCTGTTCCGGGCGATCTGGCAGGAGTGGCATGATCCGGACCCCAACGATCCGAATGATCCGAATACGATGTACCACGTTTACGGCGGGTGGCACTATCCGTACTATCTCTCGCGGCACCGGGTCACCGACGCGTGGGAATTCCGCTTCGACAGCGGCCGGGAGCGGTATTTCGCGCGGCACTACTACATCGACCCGAACGACGCCGATACGACCCATACGTTTAACACGAATTATTGGACCGCCCTGAGCACGACCGGGACGGATTACCTGGACGAGCAGCCTTACGCGGACTACTCGCTCGCCGATCCGAATGTGCCGGTGGAGGCCGTGCGGTATCTGGCGGGCTTGGGCGTTCATCAAGCGGAGAATCTGGGTCCGCCGGCCTCGACGACGGGCTTCCAAGGTGACATGATTCGTTCTACGATGCTGCTGACGGATTCAAACAACGGTGGCGCGGCCGCGAGCCCGGTCGTGGCGTACACGGCATTCGGAGAACTCGTAACTCCGAACTCAGAACTCGGAACTCGTTACGCCTACGCCGGCGGGTGGGGCTATGAAAACGGTTACATCACCTTGCAGGGTGCGAATACGACCTTGGCGCCCGTTACGCTCCAGCACGTCGGCTGGCGGTGGTATCAGCCGGGCGTCGGGCGGTTTGTGGAGAGGGACCCCGTCGGGCTGGATGGCGGCTTGAATACCTACGTCTACTGCGGGGCTAACCCCATTGTAGCCGTTGATCCTGAGGGCGAGTTCTGGTGGGTGCTTGTACCGTTATTGCGCGCAGCAGGGTGGGTTGCCGGGCGCGCCATCGCATGGGTCGGGCCGCGAGTGCTCCCAGTCGTTGCCCCGCGCGTCATAAACTGGTGCCTCCGCCTGAGTAATCTCGGAAGCGGTTACAAAACTCCCCAGATACCCAGGCCTCCGCCCACGCCGCCGAGCTGGATTGAGTAGTGGCATTCCGCGGAAAGGTGAGCATGGTCCCGGTGCTCGGACAGGGCTCTGTGCATGCTGGGGAATACCATTACCAGCAGTGCGACCGCGCGCTGGTCCGGCTCGCTTGTCCATTCGCTAGGCTGGCCCTGCGAGTGGGTTTGTCGGCCGGCGTGATGCCCATACTGGGCGGCATGCGCGTCCCAGCGCGCTGCTCCCGGGCTTACTATGTCGGCTACGGAGGATTGCCGGCCGGGGAGTGGGCCGCGCGTCTCGACCAGTGCTGCATTGGCGTACAGCGGCGCATCAGCCTGGACTTTGACCTCGGGCACTCGACCTGGCGCCGCCCCATCATCGTGATGGTCGCCCGACCGCCTGGAGTGATGTACGTGGTGCGGCGCCTTGGACTGGCACAGTTTTACAACATTGATTCCCCCCAGGAGACGCTCTATCTCTGGCGCGAGCGCGCCGTGCTCCTCACAATCCCGAACCGGGATATGGAACTGCAAAGCAACCTGATCTTTGCACTTTGCCAAGCATACCTGCACCAGGCGTTGGGGGCTTCCTGGCCCTACCTGTGGCCCGTCTTGGGATATGCTTGGCTAACAGTGGTCCGCGAGCTACGCCCAGACCGCGTCGTCGAGCGGAGTTCGCTGGCGCCCCTTGTTGGGGCGATGCGCAACGGGAGTGCGCTATCGCTCGCGAAACTCTGCTCCGACGAATATGCCGAGACCTGGATGGGCGAGCACTTGTACAATGAACACGTCTACTATTTCGTGTCATATCTCCATGCGCTCAGAGACAAGTTTCCACAGGGCTGGACCACGCTGCGCGAACATATGGTGTTCACAGTTCGGCAGGGGGCTCCGTTGCTGGCGCGGTTCGAGACAGCCCTGGCCGCGCCGGCTCAGACCATCGAGCGGTGGTTTGCGGAATGGTGCGAGGAGCAACTGGCGAGGTTACAGGCGTAAACAGGGACAGCCAGCTATCTTGGAGAGCGGAAACCAGGTGCTGACGCGCAACAACCGCCTCCTGGAGTGTCGCGAGCACTCGATCCTGAGCCCGCGCAACGAGAATGACGGCCTGCTGCGGACCGTGCGGTACGCCTACAACGAGGAAACCGGCAACGTGGCCCACATCACGGTCAAGGACAAGTATGTCGATCCCAACACGACGCCGGGCGACCCGAACGTGTACGGCGAATATCACGACCTGTGGCTGATTTACACCCCCAGCGGCACGCTCTGGCAGGCGGTTTGGCAGCAATGGCACGAGCCGAACGATCCGAACCATTTTCAGTACAAGAATACCGGCGGCTGGCGCTACCCGCTCAACATCCATTTCGACCGGATCACCGACGCCTGGCAGTTCCGCTTCGACAGCGGGCGGGAGCGGTATTTCGCCCGCCGCTTCGACACGGTGATCGACCCCAACAGCGACCCCAACGACCCGAATTCGTTGCTGCCGTCCAAGTGGACCATTCTCAGCACAGCCTGGACGGATTATCTGGGCGAGCAGCCGTACGTGGACTACACGGCAGCGGCTGCGAATAATCCGGTTGAGGTAACGCGGTATTTGGCGGGCTACGGCGTGCAGCAGGCGGAGAATCTGGGCTCGCCGGCCTCGACGACGGGCTTCCAAGGCGACATGATTCGTTCCACGATGCTCTTGACGGATTCGAATAACGGTGGAGCGGCGGCGAGCCCTGTCGGCGCGTATACGGCCTTCGGCGAGCCGGTAACTCAGGGCTCAGAACTCGGAACTCGCTATGAGTACGCCGGCGGGTGGGGGTACGAAAGCGGTTTCATCACCTTGCAGGGTGCGAACACGACGCTGGCGCCCGTCACGCTCCAGCACGTCGGCTGGCGGTGGTATCAGCCGGGGATTGGGCGGTTTGTGCAAAGGGATCCGGCGGCGCTGGACGGCGGGATGAACGTCTATGCGTACGCCGGCGGCAACCCGGTCGCGACGGCCGATCCGAGCGGTATGTTCACGGACGAACGTTATTGGGTGGACCCACCCCCACCTTTGCCGCCTGGCGCCAAGACTGCCGCCCCCCCGGACCCGTTGTTCCTATGCCTCACCGGGGGTCGGCACTCGTGGATGGACAATCCGAGAACGGTGAGGAGGGTGAAGGTCGTTTTGAAGGTTCCCGCCACAGTCATAATCTGGGTTACGCCGCATGGTCGCGTCATGAAGATCGTCTGGCGCTTCGTCACGGGAATTGGGTGGGTCCAGGAAATCGTCGATGCCTGGTAACGAAGCGGCGCCCGGGCAGGACGGGCCGGACGATCGGCGCCCATCGCTGTGCGAGGAACCACGCTGCCCTGTGTGCGAGTACGATCTTCGAGGCATATCGGGAGACCCCGTGCGCTGTCCGGAGTGCGGCGCGCGCGCGTCGCGACGCGCACTTCGCATTCCGGCCCGTGAATTCACGAGGCGATGCCGGCGCGCGGAATCGTGGGCCACATTCTGCGTTGGCGCGATGTGGCTGTTCGTTCTGGGAACCGTTTTGTGGCGGTTCGCAGGGGGGCAGTATGGCGCGGTCCCCTGTATGTTCTTGGCGCTATTGTGGTGTTTCGGCGGAATTGCCTTCGCACTCGCGTGTTACCGTCGGCGCGGATGCTTGAACGTGCTTTTCTGGTTCCATCTCACTGGGGCTATCTGGGCCGTCGTAGCCGTTGCTGCCGCTTGGGCGACGGTTCTGGTCTATGAGCAAGTCTCCGCTCGGGTTTGGGCGGTGATCTACAGCGTCCTGCTCGCAAGTCTAGCAGTGTTGTCGTGGCTCAGGCCAACATGGGCGGCTTTCCTGTTTCGTGGCCCTTACTTGGTGGGGAAGCAGAAACTGGCATTGCTGCAGAGGCGTCAGTTGGCGGCCGAGGCCGATACAGCCAGCACGTAGCTCGTAGATCAGCTTCCTGGTTGCGCGCTGCGGGCTACGGCGTGCAGCAGGCGGAAACAGTCGATCCGAACGCTCCGTATGACCCGAACAGCGTGAAACTTGGTTACAATGGCGATATGCTGCGTTCCACGATGCTGCTGACCGATCAAAATGCCGGTTCTCCCGTGCAGTGGAGCACAGGCTATCAGCCGGTGGTGAGTTACACCGCCTTCGGCGACCCGATTTACCGCGACCCGAATGGCACGGAGCACGTCGGGCCGCTGCCGGAAGATCCAAACGCCCCGGCGGACTTCCCGCGGTACCAGTATGCCGGCGGCTGGGGCTATGAGAGCGGTTACATCACCCTGCAAGGTGCGAATACGACGCTGGCGCCGATTACGCTCCAGCACGTCGGCTGGCGCTGGTATCAGCCGGGCGTGGGGCGGTTTGTGCAGCGGGATCCGATTGGCCTTCAGGGTGGACTAAACAGTTACGTCTATGCGGACACCGAACCGCTGAGCCAGACCGACCCAGACGGATTATCGACTGACGAACGCGCCTGGGTGGACCCGCGTGTT
Source organism: Phycisphaerae bacterium (assembly GCA_020058145.1). GTDB lineage: Bacteria > Planctomycetota > Phycisphaerae > UBA1845 > Fen-1342 > JAGVEP01. Next base: position 8,413 of record JAGVEP010000439.1, read on the forward strand.
AACCCACCGTTACCTCTTCCCCCCAAGGCGAGATGCAACCCGGGCCCGGGCTCGTTGGTCGTTCTCTGCACGGGCGGCGACCACTCGTGGTTGGACAAACCGAGGACAGTGAAAAGGGTGCAACTCGTCGTCAAGGTTCCCGTTACGGTACTCAGTTGGGTTCCCGGAGTTGGGTGGACCCTAAAGGTCGTTATGCGCACCATGACGATCATCGGCTGGTTGCAAGAAGGATATGACCTTTGGTAATGAGGCTGTACGAATGCGGAGCAATCAGGCGGATAAGCGCTTAGGTGATCCGTGCGGGCTCGAAGACGCCGACGAGGACATTATGTGTATCGATTGCGGGTATAACCTAAGGTCCCTATCCGCGAACCCCGTGCGGTGTCCAGAATGCGGCGCAAACCGAAGGTTGGAGGACATTCGCGTCCCTCGCGATGCCGTTGCGGCTTCGTTGCGGCGGCTTGAGACGCTTCTGACGTTGTCAGTTGCAGCCGTGTGGGCTGCTCTGCTCGCTGCGCTCCTGTTTGGTGCCGGACACCCGGTCCACGTGCTGGGAGTCGGGGTGATCGCATGTGCCATCCCCGCACTCTGGTTTGGGAAGCTGTCCGGATTCGACCGTGGGTGGTTGCTAGTCTTGGCCTGGTACCAGGCGACTGGATTTCTCTGGATCGGACTGCTGGGCGCCACAGGCTTGGCATTCGCGTGGGCATGGGACTATTTACCACCGGCCATTCGAGTGCTGAGTTGTTGTCTTGGAGCGATTGCGCCCCTTGTCTTGTGGAAACCGCTCCAGCCCGTTTGCCTTTCCTGGATTGGCGCGCCGTATCGGCGCGCGCAAAGACTCTTGAAGACCGTCTGCCGGCGGAGCGCAACGGCCATGGCATACCGACGACTGCACCCGGTCGACAAGAGGAACGAGCGTAAATAGAGCGCAAATAGGGACAGCCAGGAATGGCATTAACTTAAGCTGCATCTTGTTTTCTCCGCAAGGCTTTACGCAGCGCGGCGCGCGGCTGGGTCATGAGCGGGTATCCCGACGGCCGGCGTTTGCGGACGCGGGGCGCGTAGCGGTCGGGACGTAGCGGATTGACCCACAGGTCGGGCGGGGCGGGGGTGGCCA
>JAGVEP010000263.1 GCA_020058145.1 Phycisphaerae bacterium
CAGCGCGGGGAGTTTTCATTTTGGCAGGACGGCTTCCATCCGCAGGAGATTTCTTCGCCCGGAGTGCTCGCACAGAAGCTGCCAGAGGGGGTGCGAGAAAGGATTCTCGCACCAGCACGAGCCGGTATTTTCGTAGCAGCACGACAGCCGAAAAAACGCCGCACGTCCCCCAGTCCGCAGGCGCTTACCCGCTGCTCAAGACCCCCGGTTGCGGAATCGCTGCTTCGGCGGGCAGGCGGCGTCCAGCGGCCGTGTTACGGCGCCGGCTGGCAGCGGTACACAGCCAGACTGGTCGGAGCACGTTGCGAAAAGAAGTACTCGTGCTCCGGCGTGAGCGCCAGGCCAGCCTCGGCGGCCACCGCCTGCACGCGCTCGGCGTCCGGTCCGTATTGCGGCCCGCGATAAACGAGCAGCCACGACGCCGCGGTGTCCAGGCCGCCTTCCGTACGCCAGCGCGGCCGGATGCCGGTGTAGAGATCGAGGTAGTAGCGCAGCGTCTGGTAGAACGCTGGGCCGTCGGGCGGTCCGTGGGTGCCTTCCGGTGCGTTGTAGATGGTTACGGCTGGGCCGGGACCGATCCGCTCCGCCAGGTCGCGCATCGCGCGTCGCCCGGTTTCTTCTTCCCAAGCCTTGTAGGGCGAAAGAGCGTCGCGCGTCGCACCGCCGATCGAAATGCACGTGAGTGCGGCGAGCACGAGGCCCAGCAGGGTCGCTCGAGCACGGGGGGCGGGCACGCGGTCAACCAGCGCGGCCACGCCGACACCCGCGAGCACGCAGATGCCTGGCGCCAGGTGAATCGAAACTCGCACGCTGTCGCCGTAGGGGTAGCGATGCAGGGCCGCGGCAATCAGCGTGGGGAGTGCCGGCGCGAGCCAGAGCAGGAGGCTGGACCCGCGCCGCTGTCGAACGAGGGCCACGGTGCCGACCACGCACAGCAGGGTGGTCAGGCTGCTGCCAAAACCGGGACCGCCAAAGGGATAGGCCAGCATCCGCCCGGTGTGAGTCTTCAGCAGCCACCAGAGCAGCGCGCTCAGGCTGTGTACGGGCGGAAAAGCATCCTGCCAGTATTCCTCGAGCCATGAGCCCGCGGCCCGCTGCGCGTGTGGTCCCGCGAAAACCAGGAAGTAGACCAGGAAACTGCCCGCGATCACGGCGGTGTAGAGCCCCCAGCAGACCCACCCGCGGCGGGTCGGCCGACGGATATCCGTCACCAACATGGCCAGGCTGATTCCACCGGCGACGAACGCGGCTGGATAGCTGAGCCAAATGAGAATGGCCGCAGTGGCGGCCGCCAGCCATGCGGCGCGCGGGCTGCCAGGCTCGCGGAGCCAGCGGGCGGCCACCCAGAAGAGCACGGTCGCCGCCAGCAGATCGCCGCCATAGGGCTTGCTTTCACACGTGTGTCGCACCAGCGCGTAGGTACTCGCGAAAATACCGATGGCGATAGTTGCCGGGGCGGGTTTGAGCTGCTGCCAGGCCAGGCGGGCAAACAGCAGCAGCGCGGCCACGCCGGCCAGCAGTGAGAAGGCGCGCAGCGCGTACTCGCCGCCGCTGAAAAGCAGGTATGCCGTCCGCTGAATCCAGAGGAAGAGCAACGGAGCAACCTGGGCGTATTCCAGGGGGGCGAGCAACTCCGCGTACCCCCGGTGCAGGATGCTCAGGTTCAGGTAGGCCTCGTCACCCCAAAAAGGGAAGCACAGGGCGTAGCGCAACAGCCGCCAGCCGAGGCCAACAGCCAGCAGGACCAGAATCCAGCGCGCTGCCGGGAACGCGCGGTCTGTGGCGTGTGGTTCATCTCGGTTCGTCTGCTCACCGCCGGCTCGCACCGTCGATCCTGCTCGTGTTTCGCGCTTCGACCGGCCGGGATTTCCGCTTACCGACCCGCGTGGGTCATTCTACGAAAACCGTTCGCGCGGCAGCAAGCCGCCACCGGCCGGCCCGCCGCGATTCTCCACGTCGGCGGGCCGGGCGGCACGTCAGCTAATCAATCGCTGCCGCTAAGAATCGCCAAGAACGCGTCGATGTCGTCAAAGTTGATCAAGCCGTCGCCGTTAACGTCAGCCAGCCAGACGTCGCAGTCGGGATACTGCTGCTGATAGTCGGCCGGATTGCTCAGCGCCAGCACAAACGGGTCAATGTCGTCGAAGTTCACGACGCCGTCGCAGTTCAGGTCGCCGAGCCTTGGACAGTTCAGCTCGAAGACGTACGCCGCCCCGGCGTCCACGGCCGCGTGGTCAACCCACCGGGCTCCGATCAAGGCGGTGTCAGCGTTGATCGCGACAGAGTAACCGAACGCGTCGCCCGCGGCGGCATCGGAGGCGACGAGCCTAGCTTGCTGTGTCCACGCACTGCCAGAACGCGCAAATACGTAGACCGACCCTGCGTTGGTTCCGCCGGCGTGGTCGTCATTGAACGCCCCAACAATGACCACGTCACCGGCGATTCCAACCGATAAGCCAAAGTTGTCTAGGTACGCGCCATCCGCGGCCAGCAGTTGGGCTTCCTGGGTCCAGGTCGAGCCGCTGCCCCGGAACACGTATGCAGCGCCCTGACGCACGCCCCCCACCCAGACGCCGTCCGCGCCGACGGCGATGGCATCGCCATCGATCGCGACCGCGGTCCCGAAGTACGCATACGCCATGGGATCGGAGGCCGTCAGCTTCGCTTGTTGGGTCCAGACCCCACCGGAGCGAAGGAACACGTATACCGCGCCCGTGCGGGTATCTTTGTAGTAGGCCCCGACGAAGGCTCTCTCCCCGTCGACGACCACACAATTGCCGAAGTAATCGCCCGCGGCGCCGTCGTCGGCCGTCAGCTTCGCTTGCTGCGTCCAGACCCCGCCGGAGCGAACAAAGACATACGCCGAACCGGCATCGGCGATGCCATTCGGGTCCTCAGAGTAGGCGCCGATTCCCAGCGTGTCGCCGCTCAGAGACACGGAATACCCAAAGCGGTCCCCGGCCTCGGCGTCGCCGCTGGTGAGCTTAGCTTGATACGTCCAGACGCCGTTCGAGCGGACGAAGACGTATGCCGAACCAGCGTCGATCAGACCGTTGGGGTCATCAAAGAACGCCCCCACGACCAGGGTGTCGCCCTCGATTGCGACGGACCAGCCGAAACGGGCGCCCGCCTGAGCGTCGGGGGCCGTCAGCTTGGTCTGGTACGTCCACACGCCGCTTAAACAGGCGAAGACGTAAACCGAGCCCGCATCGATCAGGCCGTTCGGGTCGTCCGCATACGCTCCGGTGACCGCCGTGTCGCGGTCGAGTGCGACGGAATAACCCAGATTGGCACCGGCCAGGGCATCGGGGGCGGTGAGCTTGCCGATTTCGGTGGGGTCGCAACCGGATGTCCGCACCACGAGGTATGGAATAAACTCGCCGCCAAACTCCTTGCTGTACAGCCGCGTGATGGGAATGTTGAACGTGCCCCACGGCAGCTCATCCTTGATGATCCATCCATGATTGGCCAATGAACCGTTCGCGAAGGCCTGGACGTCAGCCGTCACGTC
>JAGVEP010000111.1 GCA_020058145.1 Phycisphaerae bacterium
GCAGCGTCGCGAGCGGAATCTCGTGCAGCCGGCGACCGTCGCGCTCGCGGACCTGGTGCGGCACCGGCGGAGCGCTCGGAATACCATAACGCCGCCCGCGAATGGGAAAGACACTGGAATCGTAGGTCAGTCCGGCCTCCAGGCAGATGTCGTAGAACTCCTCCAACTGGTGAGCCGCGACACTGAACGCCGGCGCGCGATGCCCCCGAATCGGCCCGCCGATCTGCTCCTGTAACCAGGCGATCGACTTTCGCAGGTCGTCGCGAAATGCGGCCAGACCGATGCGCGAAATGGGCTCGTGCGCCCAGCCATGCGTGCCAACTTCGTGTCCGGCGGCGGCGATGCGGCGAACGAGCTGCGGGGCGTGTTGTAGCGATCCGCCGAGGCAGAAAAATGTCGCCCGCGTGTGGTGTCGCGCGAGTAGCTCCAGCAGCCGGTCGAGTTGGCGTGCCAGAAGATCCGGCCGCGGCACGCCGGTGCCGCGAATCTGCCGGCCGGAGAGGTCGTACCAGTCCTCGACGTCGATGGTCAGGATATTCACGCGTCTTGGCTTTCAACGGCCGACACGGGGGTCGGCCGCTACATTGGTGTGGCACCGGCTAATAGCCGGTGTCCTCCGGCCGGTACGGAGCCCGGCCGCTACATTGGTGTGGCACCGGCTAATAGCCGGTGTCCTCCGGCCGGTACGGAGCCCGGCCGCTACGTTCCCAATCGCTCAATCAACTCGGCGTACTTCGGAAACAGAATCGCACGATCATACGTCGTCTCCGCCAGACGCCGCGCGGCTTTCTGCATCGCCTGGCGGCCGGAAACGTCATGGACAAGGCGTTCAATCGCCGCCGCACAACTGTCCACGTCGCCGGCCGCATAGTCCAGCCCACAGCCGGCGTCGCGGACAATCCGGCTGCATTGCCCAGGAATCGTGTTCAGCACGACGGCCCCGGCGGCGAGATAGTAGAAGATCTTGTTCGGGAGGAAGATCATGACTTCGGGAAAGCTGGCGTTGAAGCCCGCGTCACACTGCGACAACAGGTAAGCCCACGTCTCGAACTCGAGGAATCCGGTCAAGGTCACGTTCGACAACTGCTGCGCGCGGACGTACGCCTGGGCCCGTTCCGCCAGCTCGCCGCGGCTGGTGATGAAGAACCGCAGGCCCGTCCCCAGCCGCGAGCCGATCTTCGCCGCCGCGCGCAGAATCGTCAGAAAATCGTAGTTTCGATTGAGGCTGCCGGTGTACGCCAGCCAGACTGCGCCGGCGGGCTTGGTGAATCGCTCGCAGCGTCCCTGCACCGCGGCGGCGTCAAAGGCCGCCAGGTCCACGCCGAGCGGTATCGTCGCGATCCGCTTCGTCGCGTTCGTCTCTCGAAACAAGTTCTGCACGTACGCATCGGCAACGCCGACAATCGCATCACAGCCGCGCGCGGCCCGCCGCACGTTGCCGCGCAGCGCCCAGATAACGGGCCCGAGCAGGGGACGCAGTGCGCGTGGCGCGAGGCTAGTGAACGCGTCTGGCCACAGGTCTTGAACGTCGATCACGGACTTGGCGTTGAATCGCCGCGCCACATCCACCGCGACCGCCGCGAGCACCGGCGGTGGACTGCTGACGACGAGCACATCCGGCTTTTCAGGGCTTCGCCGGGCCGCCTCGCGAAACCGGCTGGCGAGCAGGCCGTTGCTCCAGACCCGCCGCAGACCGACGTTGCGAAAGTACGGTGGTGCTGGGGTGAATTCGACTTCAATACCGCTCGCGTGACACGCTTGGGCGATGGTCCCTTGGTCCACGGTGCGCTTGAAACGATGGCTGAAGTTGCTGGTCCACCAGCGCACCCGGTGCCCGCGTGCCACGAGCAGCCGGGCCAGCGTGGCGTAGCGGCCCTCCTGCTCCGGATCGCCGGGCAAGGGATCAAATGGGTTGACGATCCAGATCAACATCGCTCGGGTCCCCGCCGCGACGCCGCAATCAGCTCCTGTGCCTTCTGCGCCATCCGCGCCACGAACACGTCCAGCCCATGCTGCCGGGCGAACGCATAGCCGTCCCGAATACACTGTCGGCGGAACTCCGGCTCGTCCATGAGCCGCGCGAGCCCAGCGGCCAGCGCCCGCGGATCGTTGAGCGGCACGAGCACACCTCGCCGACCCTGGTCCAGCGACTCCGCGATGTTCCCGACCGGTGTCGCGACCACCGGCAAGCTGTGCCCCAGGGCCTCCGTAATCACCCGCGGCGAGCCCTCGCTCAGCGAGGGCAGCGCAAAGATATCGGCCCGATTGTACGCTGCGTTCAGTTGCGGCCCGAGCGTCATGTAGCCGCGAAAGTGCACATACGACCCCAGCCCCAGCCGCCCGACCTGCTCGGTGAGCGGCTGACGCAGTTCGCCGTCGCCGATCAGGTCCAGTTCGACATTCCGCCCCGCCTGCCGCAGAATCCCGAGCGCCTCCACGAGGTCCGCGAGCCCCTTTCCCTGCCGCAGATAGCCGACATACAGCACCCGCACAACCGGCCCGGTGCAGCAGTCCGCGCGCTGGTGATAGTCCTCCGCCTGCAACGTCGACAGGACAATCGGCTCGACGTTCGGCGTGTAGCGCCGCAGCCGCGCACTGATCGCGCTGCCATCGGTGAATGAGTAGTTGCGGCGCATGATGAACTTCTGCGCGGCGAATTCACCGCTGTACGCCCAATACGCGACGTAGCCGAGCAGCCCGCGGTATTTCGGGCTGCGCGCGAGCATCTCAAACGGGTCGGACGAGAAGTGGTACAGAAACGGCACGCCCCGCCGGTGCGTCAGCCACCACAGCACGTACGCCAGCGGCGCGGTTCCGCGGGCGTTGATGACATCGAGCGTGTCACAGTGCCGGCGGAAGGTACGGACAATCGCCCGCACATGGCGATACGCCTGTACGTGCTTCTCGAAATACGGGAGCGGGGCCACCGTGACGTTTGGCGCGTCCAGCGGCACGCCGCTGAAGTACGTCGGCTGATCGGTCACGGGCGCAAAGACGGTCACCTGGTCGAAGTGCCGGGCGAATTCCAGCACATACCGGGCGTACCCGCCGTAGGTATCGTACGTCCGGCCGTCCGTGTGCAGGGGCTCGTGGTACAGACCAATCCGCATGGGGCGGTATTGTCTGCGGAGCGGTGCCCGTCGCCAAGACGCGGTGGCCCCCGTGTGGCGTCGGCCTATGACCGGAGTATACTGCCCCCCGCATGACCGCCTTCCTCCAAGTTTTGAAGACGTACCAGTTCTTTTGCGTCATCGCGTTCGTCGCCACCGTGTTCCTGACCCCCTTGGCGATCCGCCTCGCCCACCGCTATGGCGTGCTCGATATCCCGGACCAGAAGCTCAAGCCTCACGCCCGGCCGATCCCGTACCTCGGCGGGACCGCGATCTGTGCCGCCTGGGCCAGCGCGCTGCTCGCAGCGCTCGCCAGCGGTGTCGTCACCGATTGGCGCACGCTGTTGCCCCTGCTCCTGGGCGGCGTGGGCATGTCGATTCTGGGTTTGATCGACGACGCCCGTGGCGTGCCACCCAAAATCCGCCTGCTCGTCGGCGCGATCATCGTCACGGCCACCATCCTCGCTACCGGCGCCGGCTTTCGCATCGTCGATTCCCTGCTTGTAGGCGCGAACAAAGTGCTCGGCGGCGGCGGTCTTGCCCTGCCCCCGTTCGTATCCGTGCCTCTCTCCGTACTGGTCGGCGTGTTCATCGTCCTGGGCGCCTGTAATTCCAGCAACCTGATGGACGGCCTCGACGGCCTCTGCTCGGGCGTGACCGCCATCATCTCCAGCGGCTTTTTTCTGCTGGCCGCGCACCTCGCCGTCTGGGGCTACAGTGCGACCGGCGATCCGATCCGGCTGGTGCTGGCCATTGCCATGCTCGGCGCGGCCCTGGGCTTTTTGCCCTGGAACTTCAATCCCGCCAAGATCTTCATGGGCGACGCCGGCAGCGTCCTGCTCGGCTACAACTGCGGCATTCTGATTCTGCTCTTTGCTGAGCAGGGACTGTTCCGCTGGGTCATCGGCGCGCTCATGATCTTCGCGCTACCTGTGTTCGACACGGCGCTGGCCATGTTCCGCCGCTGGCGTGCGGGCCGGTCGATCTTCGAGGGTGACCGCAGCCATTTCTACGATCAGCTCGTCCAGCGCGGGCTGACGGTCCGCCGCACCGTGCTCGTGTGCTACGCCCTGACGACGCTGTACGCGGGTATCGGTCTGCTGCTGACCTGGGTTCGTATCGGTCCGGGGGGGGAACCGTCGCCGGTCCTGCGCACGTACTACGCCGTGTTCTTCTACCTGGGAATCTGCGTCGTAACCGCACTCGTCGCCTGGAACGCCGGCCTGACGCACCCCGAAGAACCGCGGCGGAAAAAGGACGCCACCGGCTAGGCCTGCGGCCGGCGCCTGAGCCCGGGCTACTGCTCGGCTGCCTGTTTCTCGCGGACCAGCCCCGCCAGCCGCTCGAAATACTCCTGCAACACCTTCTGGTACTGCCGCGGCACTTCCTCGCGCTCGACGGCGTCCAGGGCGTCCCGCACTTCCGCCTCCGCCGCTGCCAGTGCCTCCCGCGAAGCCTCACCCCGCACCTGCGGACCATCCACGAGCATCTGTCCAGTGATCGTCCCGCCCTGAAACCGCGTCGGCGCCTTGGTCGGATCGGTCTGGTAGGGGGTTTTTTCCTTGCCGATCCGCGCACCGAGTCCCAAACCGTAGTTCGGCCCCTGCGTTCCGATCTTGTCGCTGATCCCCTCACCGTAACCGCGCCCACCCTGGCACTGGCCCTCGCACACACGATCGCGGAGCTTGTCCAAGTCGGAAAGCTGGGCCTGCAATTCGTTCATCATTTCCTGCGACATCTCCAGGTCGGAGAGCTGGCTCGCCGCATCCGACAGGGCCATCCCCGCCGCCCCGGCTCCTGAACCCCCCTGCGCCGAGCCGCTGCGGCACTGCTTCGCGGCCTGCGCGGCCTTGGACAGCGACCTGGCCAGGTTCTTGCAGGCCTTCTTCGCCGCCTCGCTTTGCTGCATTTTCTTGACGAGCTGCTGAAGTTGCTCCTGGCTCAGCCCCTTGTCGCCCAGGCGTTTCTGCAGCTCCTTCTCAAGCTGCTTCGGGTCCATTTTCGCGAGCTCTTCCAGCAGCTTCTTCGCGGCCTCTTCCGAAAGCCCGGCTTTATTCTCCAGTTCCTTCTGCAACTGCGTGCCGTCGCTCAGCTTGTCGAGTTGCTCCGCTAGCTTCTCAAGCTGCTGTTCCAGCTCCGCCAACTGCTCCTGGGCCGCAGGGTCGTTCGCCTTCTGGGCCGCCTCTTCCACGTCCTTTCGCATCTGCTCCAGCGCTTGCTTCGCCCCTTCGAAATCGCCCGCCGCGAGCGACTGCGCTAGCTTCGACGACGCCTGCTCACCGGCCTCGGGCTGCAACCGGTTCAACATGCGTTTGGCTTCCTTCAGCGGGCTGGTTTCGGCGGACTCCAACTGCTTTTCCAGCCGGTCACGCACGTCGTCAATCCGCTTGAGCGCCTCCCGCCGGACATCCTCCGGCGTCAGCCCCGGCGTATCCGGCAAGTCAATCGGCTTGATATCCTCGGCGAGGTCCTTGAGGTTCGGGTTGTCCTGGGCCAGCTCCTTGATCTTGTTGAGCTGGTCCTCGAACTCCATGTTGATCGCCCGGTGCTCCGCCTCGATCTCCGCCCGTGGGACCCCGAGTTCCTTCGGCTTGGCCTGGAGCAGCCCCACCACCGGCATGAACTGAAAGAGCAGTGCCGCCGTCAGCATCGTCGCCACCGACCACGGCCAGAGCCCGGGCGCGACGAGCCGGACGTGTGCCGGCACGTGAATCCGTGCCGCGGTCCGCTCCGCGTCGCTCACCGCGGCCTGGGCGAACGGGTCCGCCTCACGACGTACC
>JAGVEP010000306.1 GCA_020058145.1 Phycisphaerae bacterium
CCGCAGCAGTGCGGCGTGCCACGCGCGCTGCGCTAGGCGGCGCCGCCCGGCTTGCGCCACTGATCCATCTCGACCACGCTTTCGGGCAGCCAGTTCCATTCGATCTGTTCGAACACGAAACTGACCTGCTCCATGTGCCGATACGTCTCGTTCTGAGGCAGGAAGCTCATCGGCATGTACGGGCGGATATCGACCACGCGGGCGTTGGTCAGCGTAATCTTGTAGTACTCTTTTTCCTCACGGCTGTCCGGGTCGATGCGGAAAAACGTCAGGATCACGGACTTGAGGTTCTGCCCGGTGCACAGGGCCTTGTGATAGCCGGGCGTGGCCTTGTCGATCACTTTCACTATGCGCACCGGGCTGTGTACGCGCACGCCGGTGGGCTGCCCGGTCGTCGGATCGACCGGCTGGTGCAGATGATGCTCGATTTCGAACACGTCGGACGTCCCGGCACGATTTTCCTTCTCAGAGGAACCCGGATACTCCTGGCACTTCAGATTGCACGGTACTGGCATGGAACTTTCTCCTTGCTGCGTCCCTCACCGGGACAAACACGACACCTGTAACACTCACTACGTTGCTGCCGGCCGACCCCAAGGTAACGGCCGTTTCAGAAGCTCTTACTTCGGCGGCGGGTCAAACTGCCCGACCATCGACAACTGCACCTCCACGCCCTTCAACTTGAAGTGCGGGACCATCTGAATCTCGGACTTGAACAGGCCCGGCTTGCCGGGAACCGGCGTGGCCGTCACCTGCACTTCCTTCAGCGGGTACTTCGCCGCCAACTCATCGTCCAGCGTACCCTGGCGGCAGTACTGCTTGAGCCAGGTATTGATCTCACCGACCATCTTCTCGGCGTCCATCACCCGGCCCATGTTCTCGCGCCAGATCACCTTCATGTAGTGCGCCAGACGGCACTGGATCATCAGGTAGGGCAGGGACATCCCGAGCCGCGCCCGCGTCTCATCCTCTTTGCCTTCGGGCGTGTCGGCGAACTTGCCGACCGACTTGGCGGACGGGGCGTCGAAGAACGCGGCGTTGTCGCTGCCCTTCCTCATCACCAGCGGGATAAACCCGAAGTTGCACAGATCCACATCCATGTCCTCGGAAATCAGTGTTTCCGTCGGAATCTTGGTGTGATACTGGCCCGTGGCTTCGTACTGGTGCAGCGGCAGGTTCGGAACCGTCCCGCCGCTCTGCGGGCCGACGATCGCGTTGTACCAGCCGTACTTCGCGAAGCTCTCCGTCATGCGGCCCGCCAGCGCGAACGAGGCGTTGCCCCACAGGTAGCGATCGTGGCTCTCGACCCGCACGTCTTCCTCGAACACGAAGTCCTTCACGTCCGCGTTCGCAACCGTGTACGGCGAGCGGAGCAGAAACCGCGGCATGGCGAGCCCCACGTAGCGGGCGTCGTCGGATTGCCGGAATGAGTTCCACTTCGTGTACATGGGTTGCTCGAAAATCTCGTACATCTCCGCGAGCTTCGGCAGATGGCCGAAGTCGCTGAGGTTCTTGCCAAACATCTTCGGATTGGCGCCGCCAATGAACGGGCACTTGGCCACCGCGCCGACCCGTGAGATCTCGTTCATCAGCTCGACGTCCGGGTTCCGATAATCGAGCTCGTAGTTCGAAACCATCAGCCCGAACGGCTTGCCGCCGAACGTGTTGTACTGGTCCCGGTAGACCGTTTTGAACAGGCCCGACTTCTGCCAGTCCTTGCAGTCCTGGAAGTCCTCCAGCAGGTCTTCCTTATTAGCATTTAGCATCTCAATGCGGATGTTCTGACGAAATTCCGTGTTGTCGATCAAATACCACAGGCTCCGCCAGGCGGATTCGAGCTTCTGGAACGGCTCGGCGTGGAGAATCTCGTTTATCTGGGAACTGAGCTGCTGGTCGATCTCGGCGATGAAGTCGTCAATTACCTGCTTGTTGAACGTGATCTTGTTCAAATCCAGGCCCGACGCCTTCTGCACCAGTCCGGCGATGCCCTTGCGGTACAGATCGATGTATTCGTGGTCCAAATCCAGTTGGTCGATCAGCGAATCCACCGCGGTTGTATCTACGGCACCGGCGGCTGCTGCGGCTGCGGCTTGCGGTTGGTCTGCCATGTTTGTATGTCTCCGTATCAGTTACTCGGACGATGTTCGAAAACGCGTCCGATGCGTGCCTTGTCCCGTCACGATCCCTTCGTCTCGCCGCCCGCGGCACCTTCGCCGCCTTCGCCAGTAGCGAGCATCGCCAGGATTTTCTCGCGAACCGCAGGGTCTTTGATCGCGGCGAGCAGTTTCTGAGCGGCCGCCTTGTCGCCCATCTTGGGTCGCAAAGCTTTCAGTGCGTCGCGGAATTCGAGCAGGTTCTTGAGTTGCGGCACCTGCCGGGCGATCGACTCGGGACGGAAGTCCTTGAGTGTGCCGAACTTGAGCGAAACGGGCATCTCGCCGCTGCCGGCGATCTTGTCCTGCACGCTCAGGTCGAGACCCAGATTGAAGCTTTGCATTACCGAGTCGAAATTCGACTTGTTGATGTCGATCGGAGCCCGATCCGAAATGGCGCGCTTGTCCTGCTTCTGGGAGTAATCCCCCATCACGAGCATACGGAATGGGAGCTCCGGCTCGGCCCCGCCTCGCAGGCGGTCCGAGATCACGATGTTGACGCGCGATTCTCGAGCCTTAGAAGGTCCCTTGGCCATGAACTGCCTCCTGTTGTTTTGACATCGGCATTTCCTACTTTCCGGATGGCTCGGCGGCGAGTGCCGCGAGCGGGTCTAATTGACACAGCCACGCAAACGACTCACGCACGCCGGCGAGCGCCTCGGGCGTGGGTTGTTTTTCGCCCGTAGCGAGCGCCTTGCGGCAGCGATACAGGGTCTGAGCCACCTCGACCGCGAGCGACGGCTCCCAGTCGTCGATGTGGTGCCTGCGAATCTCGTCGTAACACTCCTCCAGGAGTGGCGCGGCGAGCTGCAGCCGCTGGGTGTTGAAGCACAACTCCGCGATCCGCAGCCGCCAGAGCAGACGGTCGCGGCGTTGGGTACACGTGACCAGGCCATCCTGAAGCGCCTTGATGGCCTCGTTCAGCTTGCCTCCGGCGGCGAGCTTGCGGGCCGCGTCCGTCGCCTCGGTCAGCTTGCCGTTGCTGGCGCCGGCACCGCCGCCCCCAGTCCCGCCACCCTGGGGCTGGACCACCTCGGCTTCCAGCCACATACGCGTCTCGCCGCTGCACAGCGGCATTCCGCCGCGGAAGGTCAGCTCGAACACCCCCTTGCCGAGGCGTCGTACCAGTCCGCCCGTCAGGTCCATGACCATTTGGCGGGCGCGGTCGTAGTCGGTGCCGAGGCCCTGCATCGCGCTGCACACGTAGCGCTGGATATCCAGCCAGAGCGGGTCGTTTCCGCGGAACGCCCCCTCGGCGTTTTTCAGCAAGTTGTCCCACAACTGCTTGCCGAACTGGTGCGTCAGCGCTTCAACCAGGGCCTTGTCTGGCGGGTCAATTTGGTGCATCGCCGCGTCGCTGGTCGGAAGTTGGATCTTGGCCCACTTGATGAGCCGCACGGCGGCGTAGGGGACGGGGTCCTTCGGTTCCGCTTTCCGAATGAAGGTCGCAGCCGTGAGAATCGCGCTGACGGCACCAGAGACGTCCTGCACCTCGGTCCCGGCGAAGGCCGCGGCGTCGCCGGTTGCGCCCGAAGCTGCCCCCGCGGCGGGCGCTGCACTCGGCGCTTCCGTAGGCTTGGGGCGCCGACCCGCCAGTTCCTTGACCGCGCGGATGAACTTGTTGAAGTCCGGGGGGTCGTCCGCCATGACAGCGGTCAGTGCCGCCGCGAGGTCGGCGACCCGCGTCAGACATTGGTCGATGGCGTCGAAATCGTCGGGCGTCGGCGGCACGTCGCGGAACCACCCGCGTTCGACGAGCAGCTCGCAGTAGGCCTCGATCCGCGCCTTGCGCCGCTTGGGTCGCTCGGGAAACAGCCCCTCCCAGAAGTTCTTCACCAGTTCGGTGTACAGGGCCAAGGCCGCCGCCACCCCAGCGTACCGGTGCTTCTTGAAGAGCGCCAACCCCAGCGCACACGCAATCTGGACATCCTTCGACTTGGTTTTGAGGATGTTCAGGGCCGCGTTCTCAAGCTGGAACCAGTCCGGAGTACCGAGGTCAATCCGGTCCAGCTTCGCCGACTCCGCCTCGATCAGGAGAAATCCTTCGTCGTCGGCCACGTCGCGGCCGGTGCGTGCGGCGTCCGAGATCGGCGTCGTGCCGAGCGCCAGAATGGGTGTTTCGTCAAAGCTTGGCATGGATCGTACTGCCGCTTACTCGTCTTTCTGGCACATCCGCAGCCACCGGATACCGGAACCGCTCCTGGCAACGCCGCAACCACTTTCGGCCAAGCGCACTGCGGTCGGCCGGCATCGTCGTCTTTTGTTCAACCGCTTTGACGGGGCGTCGTTCGGAGTACGCACCGGAAGATTTACAAGATGGCCCGATCGCCATTGGAGTTTAGCACCGCGTATTGACGCAGGCAAGTTATTCAGTCGCAGTTGCCTCCACAAAGGCCGCCCAACTCTCAGGAACACGCACGGTGATCGGTATTGGAGCACCCTCCGCGCCGTTGTCA
The DNA here is from genome assembly GCA_020058145.1 of Phycisphaerae bacterium. Classification (GTDB taxonomy): domain Bacteria; phylum Planctomycetota; class Phycisphaerae; order UBA1845; family Fen-1342; genus JAGVEP01. The sequence continues at coordinate 4,610 of JAGVEP010000306.1, forward strand.
GGCGCCTTGGGCGTAACAGCACAAAGATCGTCGAGGTACGCAAGCGTTCCCGCGAAAGACGTGAACAGGAGGTAGTCTTCGGGTACCACCTCACGCGCGATGATACTCAACCGACCGGTCGGAGCGGCGGCCGCATCCTTGCTGATGAGTAGCGACAGAAACCGCTGTTCGAGGTTCATGCGGCGTTCAAGCCAGCACAGCCACCCGGCGACCTGTGCCTCAAACGGCAGCGACATGACGATCGGGAAACGAAACGTGGGGCCGAATTCGTCCGACTCCAACGCGGCGATGGACTCGCCCCAAGTCCTGACCGCCGAGTGCCACGCCTCAGGGGTTTCTGCCTTGACGGCGTCGCCGGCAGCGCTGAACCAAACGCGGACGTCGACCGCGCGGGCCGCCGCTTTCCAGGATTCGTCGCGCGAATCTGCGTCCAGGCCATCGAGCTGGACCTCGCGACCGCCGAAGGTACTCTCAAAACGTCCGGGAGCGTTCACGAAACGCACGACCGAATCGCGGAACGCGACGAGGTCCTTCAGCACGCGCAGTGCAGGCAGGATACGATCGCTCGTCGGACCGGGCCAAGTCGCCGACGGCACGCCCGCATAGAAGACGATCGGGAAGGAGCGCCCACGCATGTCGCCACCGAAATCCTGAATCGAGGCGAGCACCGTCATGCCCGACTTGGGTAGACGCAGGACGCACACGGCCGGCGGCAGATGTTCGCGTTTGTGCCCCGCCTGCCGGGACAGGTGTAGCTCGCAGCCTTTAAGAATCCAGTCGTTGAATTCGACGGCCCAGTCGGCATCGTTGGCCGAACTGTAGTAGTCGCCATAGGTGGGCAGCTTTCCGAACCAGCGCAGCCGGGGGTCTGGCGTCGCGTCGGGCGGCTTTGATTTGAACAGGTCTTTCCAGCCCATCAGTACGCACCCAAATGGGTTATTGCTTCCCTGCGGTTTCACGCTCGGCCGGCAGCAACTTCGGAATCGGACCCGGCAGCCTGCGTTTCAAATCAAACACGAACTTCTCGCCGATGGTCTTGATGCCCGGCGGGAGCTGCGACGCGAGGTCGCTGCGCTTCGCCTTGCGGAGCGCGTCCGGGAGGTCGATCCCGTGGGTCACGTACCAGTTGCCGTCTTTCAAGTTCCCGTACCGGTGCAAGTACGCGCACAGGGCCAAGTGCGACGACCGTCCGACGGCGCGCGGGGCCAGCGTCGGATACTGGTACTGGAGCGTCTTCCCCACCGGCGGGATCCCGTCCACCAGCGCGAACGTCAATTCCGGCTCCGACACGCCCTTCCAATCCCACACGGCGTCCACCTTGTTCGCCTGCCCGCGCATCTCCGCCGTCGTCGCGAACTCCAGCGGTTTGACGATCGCGGCGGCGCCCGTCCCCACGCGGAGTCCCAGCACGAGCTGGACGTTGCGGTAGAAGGCCTGCGCCGTGTCGTCCACCCGCTCCTTCCCCAGCGGATCCTTGAACGGGTCTTCCGTCCACACCGTCACGACCAACTCTGTCTGCAAGCCCTGGGCGTCCAACGGCAGAAACACGCTCCACTCGCGGCACTGGCCGAGAAACGCCCGCCGCGAGCGGACTAGCGGAACGTCGTCCGGCAAGCCCTTTAAGAGCGGGTTCAGCGCATCCTCCGCCCGCTTCACCGTCGCCAGGAAGGTCGTGAAGTTCTCAAACGGCACGGTTTGCAGGCCGGTAGTGTCGCTCCCGTTCGGATCCGTGTATGGCCAACCCTCATACGGCTCCGCGTCCGCAAACGCATCCTGCTGAACCTTGCAGAGTACGCCAGTGAGTTCCGCACTCAGAACCCCCTGTGCCCGGCTGAGCAGGTCCGCAAGCTCCCGCGTGATCTTCTCATCAGTGAGCCCAGTTTCCTTTCGCAGGTCCGCAATGTCCGACCACGGAATCTCCCTCAGCTTCGTCTCCGGGGCGTTCCGGCCGAAGTCCCGCGGCATCTTCGTCTCCCCCACGACCTTGCACCACGCCAGCCACCGCTCGGCGAAGCCGGCCGCCACC
>JAGVEP010000180.1 GCA_020058145.1 Phycisphaerae bacterium
GTTCGGGACAACCACGGGCCGCCCACGGCGGTGCGGGTGGTTCGACGCGGTCGCGGCGGGGTATGCCGCGATGTTCACGGGCCCGACGGCGCTGGCGGTGCTGCACCTGGACACGCTGTCCGGGCTGGACGTGCTCAAGGTCTGCGTGCGCTACAAGCTGCGCGGCACCGGGCTGGATGAATTCCCGTCCGACGCGGCTGTCTTGGAGCAGGTCGAGCCCGTCTATCACACGCTGCCCGGCTGGTCCGAGGACCTCGGGGCGTGCCGACACTTCGGGGATTTGCCCGTCGCGGCGCGGGAATACGTGCGCTTCCTGAGTGACCGCCTGGGCGTGGCGGTGCGTATCATAGGCGTCGGTCCGTCGCGGGAGCAGGTGGTCCGCGTGGGCGACGAGGTCTGACGATGGCGAAAAAGCCGCCCCTTGATCCGCAGGCCGTGCTGGGGCTGGAGCGCAGCGCGCTGCCGCGGCACATTGCCGTCATCATGGACGGCAACGGGCGGTGGGCACAGGAACGGGGACTGCCGCGTGTCGAAGGCCACCGCCATGCGATTGCGTCGGTGCGCGAGATCGTGGAGCAGTGCGCCCAACTGGGCATCGGCTGTCTGACGCTGTACAGCTTCAGCGTCGAGAACTGGCGGCGTCCGCAGCCGGAGGTGGACGCGCTGATGGCGTTGTGCGCCCACTACCTGGCCAGCGAGCGTCAGAACATCATGGACAACAACGTCCGGGTCGTGCAGGTCGGGCGGCGGGCGGGGCTGCCGCCGCACGTGCTGCACGAACTGGAGACGACCGAGTCGCTCAGCCGGGAGAACACGGGCACGACACTGTGCCTGGCGCTGAATTACGGCTCACGGACGGAGATTACGGACGCCGTGTGCGCCGTGGCCGAGCGCGTGGCCCGTGGGGAGTTGCGGTCGGACGAAATCACGGAAGAGACGATCTCCGGTGCCCTCTATACGGCGGGGTTGCCCGACCCGGACCTGGTGGTTCGCACGGCCAGCGAGATGCGGGTGAGCAACTTCCTGCTGTGGCAGATCAGCTACGCCGAGCTGTACGTGACGGCGACGCTGTGGCCCGATTTTCGCGCTGCGGATTTGTATGCGGCATTGCAGAACTACGCCGGCCGCGTGCGGCGGTTCGGCGGGGTGGTGGAACCGGCGCGGCCGGCGGCGACCGTGCCGCCGACGTCGACCTGAGGGGGCGTGTACCTGCGATGCGAAAACGGCTGCTGGTTGGAATCCCGCTCGCTCTGCTGATTATCGCCCTGCTGCTGGTGGATGGGTGGCTTTCCGCGCGGCCGGCGCCGCAGTGGCGTGTCCCGCTGCTGGGGCACAACCTGGCGGCGTGGCTGACCAATGGGGCGCTGTGTGCGGCGATTCTGCTGGTGATGACCGTCACGGCGACGCACGAACTGGTCCAGCTTGCGCACGCACGCGGCTATCACCCGTTTGGCCGCACGGCCCAGGTCTTCGCGGCGGTACTGGTGCTCGGGCCGTACATCTCGTTCAACCTGATGGACGTTACGGGCGGGTATGACGAATCGTGGGGGCTGCTGTGGATGGCGTTCGCGGTGGGGTTCGTGTTTCTCCAGCAGGCCAGGCGGCACCGGACGGCGAACGCGATGGAAAACCTCGCGATTACGGTGTTCATCATCTTCTACGCGGGCGGGCTCGCGGGCTTTATGACCAAGCTCCGCATGGAGGTCGGGGGGACCGCCGGCGTCGCCTTGCTGTTGTTCTCGACATTCCTGGTGAAGATGACGGATACCGGGGCGTACTTCACGGGCCGAATTTGCGGCCGACACAAGATGATCGAATGGCTGAGCCCGAAGAAGACGTGGGAAGGCTTCGCGGGCGGGATGATCGTCACGGTCGTTTGCGCCCTCGCGATTGGCCATTGGCTGCACACGTCCGGCGTAGCTCGCATCCAGGAGCGGTACGTGCCGCACTACGTCGCGCTGGGGCTGCTCGGGCTGCTGCTGGGGCTTTTTTCCGCGGCGGGCGACCTGTGCGCCTCGCTGCTCAAGCGGGATGCGGCGGTGAAAGACTCGGGCGACGCGCTGCCGGGCCTCGGCGGGGTGCTCGACGTGTTCGATTCGCCGCTGCTGGCTGCCCCGGTCGCGTGGCTTTTTTGGACGCGGATGTTTCACGTCGTGGCTTCGTAGGATTCGGCAGTTGCTGGGGTTTCGGCCCGCAGGCGCTCAAAACGGCGAGCCAGACCGGCAGGTTGGCCTTCGTCGGCACCGTCCTCCAACATATCCCGGTATGCGCGGCGACCGAAGAAACTGCGTTCCGCCGGCGTTTGACGGTTGTCAACGCAGCCCACTGCCACGTTTCACGGTCCTTACGGAGAGTGATCGTGAGAATCTCCGCGCGTTTTTTCGAAGGCTGGCAGCCCGGCTGTTCCCTGTGCTCGTGCCGGGGGCACACGTATTCATCGCCAGCAATCCGCTCGTTTCGTACCTGGTTTACGAGCCCTTCATCGCGGCCGGTTTCGAGAAAC
>JAGVEP010000478.1 GCA_020058145.1 Phycisphaerae bacterium
ACTTGGGCAGGCCACATTCGTGCGGCCACGCTCGGATAGAAGAATGAGCCAGCTTACGGCCTCGGCGCTCTTGACTTCCAACGGACGCTCATAGAAGCCCCGGGTGTGGCGCTACACAATAATACCAGGCGCACCGCAGCGGACCTTCGGCTCGGGCGCGCTCCGCTTCCTCTTGCGGGATGTACTCCCGGAGAGGCTTGCCGAGTTGCGGGGTGATCGCGAAAACGACGGTCGGATGGGACGGTGTGCCAGTTCCGAAAACGCCCCGTTGCTCAAGAAATTCCTCGCCGTTCAACCCCGCCAGCACAAGCAGGCGGGCGCGCGGCAGCCACAGTATGTACTCGATGCTGACGTCGAGCCAGACCTGGTAGAGTACGTCACCCGCAAGACTGTGGACGCGAATCGCGGTGTGTGTGGTGCTGCGATGGTCGTACACGCCGACGATTTCCGGCACGTTTGCCAGGCCGGGCGGCTGATCCGGGAACAGGTCCGCCACGAGGATTTTCGACGGCCAGAAGTCCTGTGGCCCAAATGGATAGTCGGTGCGTCGCGTCAGCGCCGGCGGAATGTCGTTCGGCTCAAGCTGCCGGATCCACAGCGGCTCTTTCAGGTCGCCGTCAGCCTCGTACACCAGCAGCCCGGGCGGATTAGGGTTGCCGTCCAGCGATTGGGATCCGAAGAGGAGGAGCCGGCCGCCGCCCAACTCGGCTGGGCGCGTGACCAGGTGCGGAACGCTGAAAGCGGGCACCGAGCTGCGCCACCGCTTGATCGGGTGCTCCCAGATCGTCAGCAACTGCACGTCGTCGCCGTTCTTCGACACCACCGCGTGGTCCGGCCGAAGGCCCAGGAGCCAGATCGTTGTTGTAGCAATAACCCCTGTCGCGACAACGACTGCCGCGCATGCGCCCGTCGTCGCCCACACTGGATGCCGCAGCGCCCAGCGGACGGCGCGCGTGAAGACCGTCGGCGGCCGGGCCGCGATCGGCTCCCTGGCCAGGTGACACCGGATGTCTTGCGACAGGTCCGCCGCGGACGCATACCGCCGTGCCGGGTCCTTCTCCAGCGCCTTGAGCAGAATGGCGTCGATGTCGCCGCGCAGTTCGCGGGCAAGATGCCCACGCCACCCGGCGAGACGCCCACGCCACCCGGGACGCCCATCCCCCCTGATAATGGTGCTCGGTCGCCGCGGCAGCTCGTCCTTGATCATCCGCACCGCCGCGTAAACCGTCGTTCCAGAGGTCTCGTACGGCGGCGCACCCGTCAGCAGTTCGTACAGCACCACGCCGAGCGAGTAGATGTCCGTCCGCGTATCGATGGCCGCCGGATCGCCGTCGCACTGCTCCGGACTCATGTAGTGCAGCGTGCCGATGAGGTCGCCGACGTGGGTGTACTGCGTGGTGAGGACGATGTCGCCGTCGGTCGCCCGCGCTACGCCGAAGTCGATGACCTTTGGTTCGCCGTCACGCCCCACGAGGATGTTCCCCGGCTTCAGGTCGCGATGAATGATCCCCTTCTGGTGCCCGTGGTGGACCGCGTCGCAGACCTTCGTAAACAGCGCCAGCCGGTTACGGGTTGTGAGTTGCTGCGCGTCGGCGTATTCGGCGAGCGGCTGGGCGTCCGGGATCAGCTCCATCGCGAAGTACGGAATGGGCTGTGCCAGACCCTCACCCCAGCCCTCTCCCTCCAAGGCCGCTGGACCGAGAATCCCTTCTCGGTCCACATGCACGCCCGCCTCATAGACCTGGGCGATGTTCGGATGCTGGAGCCGGCCGAGCAGCTCCGGTTCCAGCCGAAACCGTGCCAGCGCCGACGGGGCGCTGAACCCCGGCCGCAGAATCTTGAGCGCGACGCTGCGGGCCGGCCGCTCCTGTCGCGCCTCGTACACACACCCCATCCCGCCCACGGCCAGCAGGCGAACCAGTTCGTACCGGCCCATTTTCTGGCCCGCGAGCGCCGCCGCCCAGCCCTCCGGCTCGCTCGGCGGTCGCCGTATCGCCGCGCAAGGCGGCGAAAGAAAGCTGTCCTCCGCCCCCGAGTCGTGTTTCAGCAGCGATTCGACTTCGCCCCGCAACGCCGCGTCAGCCCCGCAGGCTTCGTCCAGGAGTGCGGCCCGGCTATCCGGCGGAGCGGCGCTGACCCGCTCGAAAACCTCCTGCACCTGCTGCCAAAGATCCGTGGGCACGGCTGTTAATCCTCACCCAGACTTATTCTCACCACAGAGGCACAGAGACACAGAGAATCCTGCAGGTAGCGGCCGGGCTCCGTACCGGCCGTTGCGGATGCGATCGGCCGCCGCACCAACCGGGCTCCGCCCCGGCCCGTCGGACTCGGAGGTCCGACGCTACTGGTCCGACGCTACTGGTCCGACGCTACTGGCTACCGGCGAGACGCCGATGCTCCTCGTTGCCTTGTTGCCTCGTTGCCTTTTTCTCTGTCTTCTCTGTGCCTCTGTGCCTCTGTGGTTATCACGTCCTCACGCCATCTCCCGCTTGAGCCACGCCTTCGCAAATCGCCATTCCTTATCCACCAGCCGCGACGACACGCCGAGCGCCTCCGCGGTCTCGTCGATCGTCAGCCCGGCGAAGAACCGCAACTGCACGATCTCCGCCTTTTGCGGGTCCCGCTCGCGGAGTTTCCGGAGCGCCTCGTCCAGCGCCAGCAGCTCCGCCGGGTCGTTTTCAAAGACGCCGAGCGCCCCCCCGAGTTCGCCCGGCGTCTGTTTTGCGCCGCGCTTCAGTCTGCCACGCTTACGTGCGTCATCCACGAGGAACTGGCGCATGGCATTTGCGGCGGCGGCGAAAAAATGTGGCCGATGGGCTGGGATCGCGGCCCCATCGTTGCCGACGAGCCGCAGGTAGGCTTCCTGGACTAGGACGGTCGTCTGAATATCCCCCCGGCGGCCCTCCTGGGCCATTTTGCTCTGGGCGATGCGGTGCAGCTCGTCGTAGACCAGACGCCACAGCCGTTCGGCGGCGGCGGCATCGCCGGTGCCGACGGCGGAGAGGAGGGAGGTGATCTGACTCTGCCCGCCGTCCACAGCATCCATCCAAGGCAACCACAGAGACACAGAGGCACAGAGGGCGGGGTCATTCGATCCGACCCGGGCCCGCCTGGGTCAACTGGATGCCATTGTACCCGATTCCGCCGCCGAACCGTAGCGGCCGGGCTCCGTACCGGCCGTGTGTGGCATCGGCATCCCTGCCGGTGACCGTCAGGTACCGGCCCGCGCCCCCGCGCGGCCGAACGTACCCCACGGGCTCCGTCCCGCCCGCCCCGCACCCCCGCCCGCCGCTCGCGCAGAAATTTCGCGAAATCCGTGCGCTCGGTCGTCCGCTTTGACGCACGTTTCCATGCGTCGGATACGAACTGACGCGCGTGCGTCACGACGCTGCTTAGAGAAAACCGCCAAGTTTGCATTGGACAAGCACTATCAGGTGCCCGCGCCCCGCGAGGGGCGTCGGCAAGGAACGTTCCCCAAGCCCCTTGGCGGGGGTTCTCTGAGGTTTTGGTTCGATGCTCTTTTTCTTGCGCCGAGTGTTCGGCGCGCAGCGACGAGGAGACTGGACATGCTTCGCAAGATTCTGGTAGACCACACTCGTTCTACGGTTGGGCTGCTTCACGCAGTCGGAATGCCGCCGAGAATTCTCGTTTGTCCGACTACTATTAGCCTCATCAAGGAGAATCGAATTGGGTCGATGGTTTGCTGCGTTCTGCTCATGATGTTCCTGGCTACTCCCGCTTGGGCCCAGTGCCAGGGTGGGTGGAACCCGGATCAGGCAGCGAACATGTCGCAGCCGCGGAATATGATCTGTTCCACCGTCGTCGACGGACAGATGTACGTCTTCGGTGGGCACAATGCCAACGCACCCGGTCAAGCACCGAACAATCGCGTGGAGATGTATTCTCCGACGGCCAACGCTTGGACCTTACGCGCAGACATGCCCACCGGACGGGGCATGGCTGCCTGTGCGGCCGTAGACGGGATTGTTTACGTGATCGGCGGCAACAATTGTTACTCCAACTGCTGGCTGTCCACAAATGAGGCCTACAATACGCAGACGAACACCTGGCAGCCGCCAAAGGCATCGATTCCCACGTATCCGGCGGAGCGCGGTCTCCTCTCGGCGACGACCGTGAATCGGAAAATCTACTGCATTGGAGGCGCCAACTCGTACGCGTCGCCAGGTCACCTTGACAACGTGGACAGGTACGACCCGGACACCGACACCTGGCAGTCGCTCCCTCCGATCCCTTACGGAAACCGCGCTTTGCATGCGGCGGTGGAGCTTGACGGAGAGATTTACTTGATCGGCGGGCGGAATTGGGTCGGCCCCCCCCCGGGCGTGTCTGAGGTCATCGCCCAAGTTGACGTTTACAACCCCGCTACCGGGCAGTGGCGCCAAGTGGAACCATTGCCGTCGCCACGCTGGCTTCTTTCCGCGGTTGTGCTCAACGGACGAATCTACGCCATCGGCGGCGTGTTGGGATACCCCCCCGAATCAGTACCAGTAGTGACCACGATCGTCGAGGAGTATGACCCAGTGCTCGACTGTTGGCGCAGGGTCACAGCACTCCCGGTCGGCACACATTGGGGAACTGCCGAGGTGCTTGGCAGAAAGATCTATCCCGTTGGTGGAAGCTTCGACGTGGCGAACGCCGACGTCGCCACCGACGAGGTGATGGTGGGCTGCCCGACGCCGGTGCTTGGGGACATCAACAACGACGGCGTCGTAGATTTCGCCGACATCAACCCGTTCGTCGCGCTGCTGAGCGGGGGACGATAGAAGAAGCCGTCAGTCATTCGCTCTCAGCGATTCGCCGCAGGCCGGACCACGGGACCGACCTGCGGCGTCCGCGCTGCCCTGAGGTCGCGGTTTGGCTCGGCCGGTGCAGAGCCCGGCCGGCACACGACGTCCGACACCCACCACGGCGGGCAGGCGGGGGTCGGACGCTGCATGGTGGGGACAGGGCTCGGTGGGTACCTTCGGCCGCGCGAG
>JAGVEP010000442.1 GCA_020058145.1 Phycisphaerae bacterium
CTGCGCGCCGCCGCCGCCGCGCCCGAGGGTAGTTCCGGGGAAAGCGAACAGGACGCGCCCGAAGTCATCGTCCCCACCGCCTGCGGCAACGGGGTCTGCGGGGCGACAGGAACCTCCCTGCTGCTGCTGACGCTGACCGGCCTGTTCAGCACCCGCGCGAACCACCGGCGCCGCAGGGGTTTCGCCCTCCCGTTCCCCGGAAATCCGTAAACAGCATTTTTCGGGGCCGCGCGTCCAAATCCGCGGGTCGGCCCCTTATACCCCCATAGCAACGGTGTCGGACCGGAGCGATCGAGCAGTCGGAACCTGCGGCGGAGAACGGTTCTCGCCGCGCAATCACACATTCAAAGAAGGAGTTACAGCATGTGCAGGAGAAATAACATGTCTACTAGGAACGCGGCGAAGGCACGCGGCGGGCTGGCGCGGCTGGGAATCATCCTGGTGGGGCTGGTGGGCGCAGCAAGCGCCTACGGCGATGGCGAGATCGTGGCGTGGGGAAACAACTACCTCGGCCAATGCAACGTCCCGGCGCCCAACAGCGGCTTCGTCGCCGTCGCGGGGGGCTGGGCCCACAGCTTGGGCCTGAAGGCCGACGGCTCGCTCGTGGCGTGGGGAGACAACTACTGGGGCCAGTGCAACGTCCCGGCACCCAACAGTGGCTTCGTCGCCGTCGCGGCAGCCTACCGGCACAACCTGGGCCTGAAGGCCGACGGCTCGCTCGTGGCGTGGGGATCGGGGCCAGGCAACCCACCGGCGCCCAACAGCGGCTTCGTGGCCGTCGCGGGCGGCGATGCCCACAGCCTGGGCCTGAAGGACGACGGCTCGATCGTGGCGTGGGGAGGGAACTCGGAGGGCCAATGCAACGTCCCGGCGCCCAACAGCGGCTTCGTCGCCGTCGCGGCGGGCGGGTACCACAGCCTCGGCCTGAAGACCGACGGCTCGATGGTGGCGTGGGGAAGGAACGACGACGGCCAATGCAGCGTCCCGGCGCCCAACAGCGGCTTCGTCGCCGTCGCGGCGGGCTCGCACCACAGCCTGGGCCTGAAGACCTTCTACGGCGACGTGAATTGCGACGGCGTCGTCGACCTCGACGACATCGACCCGTTCGTCCTCGCGCTGAGCGATTTCGCGGGCTACGCCGCGCAGTTCCCGAACTGCAACATCCTCAGTGCCGACTGCAATGGCGACGGCGACGTGGACTTCGACGACATCAGCGCGTTCGTCGGGCTCCTCAGCGGCGCGCGTTGATTCTCGCCAACGACTAAATGGACATGCGCGAATCGGCGGCGCCTGTCCGAGCCGCGAGCGCAAGCTCGCGGACACGCTTCCGACCGCTCGCGCGGTCGGCTCGGATCTGCGCTGCCGAATCGCACACGGTGATTTAGGCGTTTTCGTCCGTGGAGCTACGTCGGGTGTCTGCGGCGCACCCGACGGCCAGCACTTCGGCCAAAATCCGTATTCACAGGAAGCGGAGCGCCTGTCTGGCGGCGTGGGTCAAGACCACCGCCCAGGCGCTCCCGCAAAGCCAGCAGCTCGTTCACCTTCCGTGCCGGAAGGCGCTCGACGTGGCCAAGCTGCTGCGCCAGCAACAAGACTCGGCAGTAGCTCTCCAGGATTTCCGTGTGCCAGTAGGCCCGCTCCAAAGTCGGACCCCAACTGACCGTCCCATGGTTGGAAAGGACCACCGTATTGGCCTTTCCAATGAACGGCCGCACGGTAGCGGCGAACGCGGGGCTGCCCGGCGTTTCGTACTCCGCACGCGGGATGATGCCAAGGAAAATTTCCACCTCCGGCAAGACGCAGGAGGGAATATCCACGCGAGCGACGCCGAACGCGGTGGCGTGCGGCGGATGGCAGTGTACGACGGCCGCGGCGCTCGGGTCCGCTTTGTAGATTTCGAGGTGCAACAGCACCTCGCTCGTGCGCGGCCGCTGGCCCGCGAGCTGCTTGCCGTCCAGGTCCACCGTGCAAAGATCCGCGGGCTGCATGAACCCCTTGCAGATCTGCGTGGGAGTACACAATACTACATCTCGGGACAGCCGGCAGGAGATATTTCCGTCGCTGGCGGCGGCGAATTGACGGGCGTAGACGCGCCGCCCGATCTCGCAAATGTCCTGCCGGAGCTTCCGCTCGCTGGCGACCTGCGCTGGGGTTTTCCTGCGTGTGGCTTTCATTTCGTCTTGCCTCCGAGGGGATCATCTCAAGCGCGGGCCGCTGTGCAGCGCGTCCCGGCACACAGCGGCCAGGGCTATGCGGGCGTCAGGCGCGCGTGACAGTCGGCCAGCGTACACAGCTCGCAGCGGTAAGGCCGATACTCGACAGCAGGGCCCAAGCCGATCACGCCGCTGACGCTCTTGAGCGGCATCATGAGCGCGGAGTCGTTCAACGTCACGCCGGCGGGCCGCGCGGGAAGCAGGGAAAACAAGGCGTGCTGCCCGCCGGTCTCCCAGGTGCAGTACCCGGGGCTGAAGCGATTGGTGGTCTTCCAACCCTGTGCCGCCGCGAAGGCCTGCACCTCGTTCTGCGTCGCATCCGCGACGGCCTCGGCGGCGAGCGATCCGACCGCATCCAGCACGAAGCCCTCCAGCAATTGCCCGCCTGCCAGTAACGCCCGTGCGGTCTGCTCCAAGCGTGGGCCGATCGTGGCGACGAAGACGGCCACCGCCGCGGAACCACGCAGCTCCATGCGAATCAAACGCCCGACGGACAAGCTCGTCGACCCGCGCGGCAGACAATGCACGGCCTCCTGCTCCGCGTCCAGGCTTACCGGGACCGCCCGCCAGGCGAAGGCCGGTTCGAGCAGCTCGCGTCCGTGAGCCAGCATCTTCACGGCGGCTTCCGTCAAGTGGGCGGGCGGCGCGGGTCGCGCCCGAGGCGATAACGAGACAGCCGGACGGTGCCCCAGAACACGGAGCACGTCGTCGGTGTTCAGTGGCAACAAGCCTCCAGCCAGTCGGCCAAAGTGGCAGTCGGCTCCGAAAGCAGCAGCGGGGTGGGACTCGGCACTCACGGATTCACGCAGCCTGAGAATCAGGTCCAGAGGTTCAACAGACGCCGCGGGACCGGCGGCGCGCGCGAGGTGCGCGGTCTCACCATCCGTGCCGCCGCTCGCCGGAGGTCAAAGACGAGAATATACGGTCGCGCAGGTCGCGTCAGCCACCCCCGTGCGCTGCCACAGACAAATAAGAGGCCCCGCCCTTGCGGTGCAGAGGGCGAGGCCCGCGTTTTGAGCTGACTACTGGCCGCTAGGAACTGAGCAGACCGACGAACGGGTTGATGTCGTCGAAATCGACCTGGCAGTCCCCGTTGCAGTCGGCGAGATCCGCATTGCAGTTCGGGTAGGTGGCTGCGTAGCCGCCTGGATCGCTGATCGCCAGCACAAACGGGTTGATGTCATCGAAGTCGACGAGGCCGTCGCAATTCAGATCGCCGAGCGCGTATGACGGCGCGCTGGGGCTCAGGCCCCAAATCTCGACATCGTCCAGGTTCCAGCCGGAGTAGGCATAAGCGCCGGTGGCCACCTGGTAGCCCCAGCGGACGTAGACCGTCGCCTGGTTGTTCGCCACCGGCGATAGGTCGTAGGATTCGGCCGTCCAGGTGCTGTCCGCGATCTCGGTCGTACCGTTGTTCCAGATTGGCGTCCAGGAAGTCCCGTTGTTCGAGACATCGATTGTCGCGTAGACATACGACTGATAGTCAGTATTCAGCTTCCGCTGGAATTTCAGCGCCACTTCCGTAGTGTTGCTGCAATCGATCGCGGCAGTTTTGAGATAGTACGGCCCGCCGATGGTGAGTGCATAGTCTCCGTTGAGGTTAACGCCGTACACGTTTATGCCAGTGTACCCGTTGCTGGGATCAGGGTTGCCGTGCGCGGTGCCACCCTGGCCAGTGGGGTGACCGAACGCCCACTGCCCGCCGCCGGTAATCGTCCAATTGGGGTTCAAGTCGAGGTTCCACTGGTACTTTCTGGTGGCCACTCCGACCGTTAGCTGCACCGGCCGCGTGCTGTCGCCGTCGTGGTTGGCAAGATTGGTAAACGTCAGCACGTCACTGTACATACCGTTGTCGAGGAGATTGGCCGCGCAGCTTACCGCCACCGTGACCGCCACTTGTCCGCCGGCCGGGATCGTGCCCGTGCCGTCGGTGAGCGTCAGCCAGTTGGCCGTCTTCGTCACCGTATACGGAATGTCCCAGGTGTCGAAGTTCTTCAGCGTGTACGTCACGCTGCTGGGCGTGAACGGTCCGCCGTGCGGACCCTCCGCATTCAGCCCGCTCCCCGGCGACACGCCCAACCCCGTCGGCGGCGCTACCGTGCCGATGATCTTCAGCGACGGATCACCAAAAATGTGCCAGGTGTTGTACATGTCGATGCCGTCGGCGCCGTAGTCTTCA
>JAGVEP010000451.1 GCA_020058145.1 Phycisphaerae bacterium
ATCCGCCGGCGGGGCGAGACGCTGGCCCGCCGCCTGCTGCCGCTGCTCGAACACGCCGGGCTGAAGGCGGCCCACTACGGCGTGCTCGACATCACCCTGTATCGCGACGATCTGACCACCATCGGCCCGCACGCCGTCGTTCGCGGCACCGAGATCGACTTCGATCTGACGGACACCTGGCTGCTACTCGTGGACGACGTGCTCCAGACCGGGCGCTCGGTTCGCGCCGCGCTCGATGCCCTGATCGACTTCGGCCGGCCGCAGGCGATTCGGCTGGCCGTGCTGATCGACCGCGGCGGGCGCGAGCTGCCGATTCAGCCGGATTTCGTGGGTCTGCACAGCGACACCGAACCCCATCACGACGTCCGCGTGAAGCTCACGGAGGTGGACGGCGTGGACGAGGTCGAACTCCATGACCGCAGCGACGACTGATCAGCCGCGTTGGACCCGCAAGGACCTGCTGACGCTCGCCGAGTTGAGCCGCGAGGAAATCCTGCATGTGCTCGACACCGCGCAGGGCTTTCAGGAAGTTTCCACCCGCAGCGTCAAGAAAGTCCCCGCTCTGCGCGGCCGCGTCGTCGTCAATATGTTCTTCGAGGACAGCACGCGCACGCGGATGAGCTTCGAGCTCGCTGCCCAACGACTCTCCGCCGACGTGGTCGATTTCGCCGAGAAGATGTCGTCCACCCAGAAAGGCGAGACGCTGCTCGACACCGCCCGCAACATCGAAGCGATGGGCGTGGACATCATGGTCCTGCGGCATCCCGCGGCCGGCGCGGCCTTGCACCTGGCCCGCAACGTCAAGTGCTGTGTCGTCAACGCCGGTGATGGCCAGCACGCCCACCCCACGCAGGGGCTGCTCGACCTGTTCACGATCCGCGAGCGGAAGGGGCGCATCGAGGGCCTCAACGTCGCGATAGTGGGGGACATCGTACACTCGCGTGTCGCGCGCTCCGATCTGCGCGGGCTGCAGAAACTCGGCGCGAAGGTCACGCTGGTCGGCCCCGCGACCCTCGTACCGAAGACGTTTGAGGCGCTGGGCGCCCGCGTCACGCACGATTTCGACGCCATCCTGCCCGAGATGGACGTGGTCAACATGCTCCGGATTCAAAAAGAGCGCATGACCGACAGCGGCTTCCCCTCGGTCCGCGAATACACCCGCCTCTTTGGCATGAATCGCGAGCGGCTCAAGCGCTGCCAGCCCGACGTGCTCATCATGCACCCCGGCCCGGTCAACCGCGGGATCGAGCTCGCGGCCGATGTCGCCGACGGGGAACACTCCAGCATCCTGCGCCAAGTCACCAACGGCCTGGCGGTCCGCATGGCCGTGCTATTCCTCTGTCAGCAGGCCAACATGTCCCCCGAACGCGAAGATTGACCGGCACGGTTATCATCGCACCACTATGCGTTTCCGGAAGTCAGCCGCAACGGATCCGAACGAGGTTCGCATGAGCCTGGGGGACCACCTCGAAGAACTGCGCGGCTGCCTGGCGCGCAGCCTGGTCGCACTGCTGGCGGCCTGCCTGCTGTGCATCTGGCCGGCGAAGTACCTGCTGGAACTGATCGCCCGGCCGGTCGTGCTCGCCCTGCGCCGCCACGGCCAGCCGGAGAGCTTCCTCGCCACCGGGCCGGTCGAAAGCCTGATGGTGTACGTCAAGGTCGTGCTGATCTTTGGCGTCGTGCTCGCGGCCCCGTACATCATCTACCAGTTGTGGAAATTCGTCGCCGCGGGGCTCTATCGGCATGAGGTCAACTGGGTCTATCGGCTCGTGCCGGCCAGCGTCGGGCTCTTCGCGCTCGGCGTGGTGTTCATGTATCTGTTCGCGCTCCTGCTGAGCCTGAATTTCCTGGTCGGCTTCAGCGGCTGGCTGCCACTGCCAAAGCCAGAGCCAACCGCACTGGAGCGCGCCCTGCTGCACTTCCCCAAGCCGGAGGTGCCGGCGAGCCAGCCCGGGATGGCGGAGGCTCCGGTCGTGCCGCTGCTGGCCCGCGATCCGTGCAATCCGCCCATCGGCTCGGTGTGGGTGAATGAGAGCGACCGCAAGCTCAAGCTGCGCACCCCAGGCGAAACCTGGTCGCTCCAACTGGTGCGCGATGACCAGCAAGGGCTGGTCACCACGCACTTTCGCATCGGCGAGTACTTGTCCTTCGTGCTGATGCTGACAATCGCGTTCGGCGTGGCCTTCCAAATGCCGTTGGTCGTTTTGTTCCTCGCGCGGAGCGGGATCGTGCCCGTGGAGACGTTGCGGCAATATCGCAAGGTGGTCATCGTGGTCATTGTGTTCATCGCCGGGCTGCTGGCGCCGCCGGATTTGCTCAGTCACCTGCTGCTGACCGTGCCGATGTTGCTGCTGTTCGAGATCGGCGTATGGCTGGCGGCGCGGAAACCGGCGGCCAGCGGGTAGCGTCGAGTCCCACGGCGTCTTCGACGTCTACGTCGCGCCGGGGGGACGACGCTACAGAATCTGGCGCTCCGCGAGTATTATCGCCGCCGAGCGGGTCCGGGGTTCGTGACCCGCGCGACAACCCGACGGAAATGTGACGATGTCGATTCAGTTCTGTTGTACGCAATGCCAGCAGCCGATCGAGGTGGACGCCGAGCACGCCGGCAAATCCGCCGTTTGTCCCTACTGCCGGCACATGGTGGCGGTGCCGGCCGATTCCACGTACGGGCAGGACGACGCGGTGGCGGCCCGCCCG
>JAGVEP010000345.1 GCA_020058145.1 Phycisphaerae bacterium
CCACGCGCTGCGCGGCCCGCTCGCTCGCGCTCGGGGCTCGTTTCCCGCTCGCTCGCGCTCGGGGCTCGGATGGACTGCCCCGCCGGAAGTGTCACGCATCCGCGTCTCTGCGCCTCTGTGGTTTCATCTCGACGCAGTTTCCCCCGGCGGGTAACTTATGTGGCTTGACGCTCTGTGCCTGAATCAGCGAGTTTTCTACCATGAACGATGTTAGAAGCGACCGCCTCCGAGCCCTCCCGCCGTACCTGTTCGCCGAGATCGACCGCAAGAAGCGCGCGGCGCGCAACGCGGGTCGCGACATCATCGACTTCGGCGTCGGCGACCCGGACCAGCCTACGCACGATTTCATCATCGCGCGCATGGAGCGGGCGATCCGCAACCCGAAGAATCACCCCTATCCCCTGGGCGGTGGCTCGCCCGACTTCCGCAAGAACATCGCCGCATTCTTCCAAAAGCGATACTCGGTCGAGTTGGACCCCGCCCGCGAAGTCCTCGCCCTCATCGGCAGCAAGGAAGGTCTCGGACATCTGCCGCTCGCGGTTGTCAGTGTCGGACAGACGGTGCTCATCCCATCGCCGGGCTACCCCGTCTATCGAGCCGCGACGATCTTCGCGTGTGCAGAACCGTTCACGGTCGAGTTGACGGCCGCGACCCATTGGCTGCCCGATTTCGACATGATTCCCGCCGAGGTGACGCGAAAAGCCCGGCTGATGTTTCTCAACTACCCGAACAACCCCACCGGCGCGACCGCGACACTCGATTTCTTCAAAAGGGCCGTCGCGTTCGGCCGGCAGCACAACGTCCTTATCGCCCACGACGCCGCCTACAACGACATGTACCTGACGGGGGCGCCGCCGCCGAGCATCCTCCAGGTGCCCGGTGCTCACGACGTGGCGATCGAGTTCCACTCCGCCTCCAAGACGTTCAACATGACCGGCTGGCGCATCGGGTTCGTCGCCGGCAACGCGGACGTGATCGCCGCCCTGGCCGCGGTGAAGGCGAATTTCGACAGCGGCGTGTTCGGGGCGGTGCAGGAGGCCGCGTGCGAGGCGTACGCGAACTTCGAGCGGCCCGAGTTGTACAAGATGCGCGAACTGTACACTGCGCGGGCGGCCATTCTCTGCGACGGCTTGAACCAGTTCGGGTTCCAGGCCCAGCCGCCCCAGGCGACGTTCTACGTCTGGGCCGGCGTGCCGCGCGGCTACGATTGCATGACGGTTTGCAGTCGCTTGCTGGATGAGGCGGACGTGGTGGGCGTGCCCGGCAGCGGCTTTGGGCCGACGGGGGAGGGCTACGTGCGTTTCGCGGTCAACGTCTCGGCGGAGCGGATCAAAACCGCCATCGAGCGGATGAGTAGGATGAAGTGGTAGGTCAGCGCGGCGTATTCATCGCTCTCGGCTCAAATCTCGGCGACCGCGCGGGCCACATCGGCGCGGCGCTGCGTGAGCTGGCGGAACTGGGCGACGTGCGCGTCGTTTCCTGCTCGGCGCTGCACGACACCGAGCCGGTCGGGGGGCCGCCGGACCAGCCGCGGTTCCTGAACGCCGTCGCCGAGCTGGCCACCGACTTAACGCCCCGCGAACTACTCGCGCGCCTGCACGAAATCGAGCAGCGTCACGGCCGCGTGCGCGAAGTGCGGGACGGGCCGCGGACGTTGGACCTGGACATACTTCTGTTCCGCGGCCAGGTGATCGCCGAGCCGGATTTGCGCGTCCCGCACCCACGCATGTGGCAGCGGGCGTTTGTGCTGCAGCCGCTGGCCGAGGTGCTGGATGCCGGCGCCCTTCCCGAGCGCGGGCCTAAGCCGTCTGACACGCCGTCAAACAGGGCACGTACTGCTTGTCGACGCCGAGAATGTGGTCCGTAAGCCAGTTTTGCAGGAATTTCATGGTGTCGATGCTGAGCAAGTACTCCCCGGCATCGAAACGCTGTTTGAGGTCACGCACCTGGGACACCAGTTTTTCGTGGGCCGCTTTATGCGCGGCGAACTTCGGATATTGAGCCTGCTGCATGAGGGCTTCTTCGGCCGTGAAATGCGTTTGCGTGTACTGGAAGAGACGCGCGAGCAGAGGTTTCAGGATATTCTTGCCCTGCCCCTTGCACATGGCGTCGTGCAGTTCGTTGATCATGTCGATGAGCTGCCTGTGCTGCTGGTCAATCTGTGCTATGCCGACGCTGAGATTTTCGTTCCAAGCAACGAATGCCATGACACACTCCTGCGGACGGCTCCACGGCGCCACGGGCGCGCAGCCCGTGCGGGCTGACGTCGTCCCGGGTGTTGCCGGCGCGTCCAGATGCAGGTTCAATCGGTAAGGACGTGGGCGGTACTTGACACACGGCCCCGTTTCATGGCTGTGACTGCGCTTGCAGGCTAACCACATCCACGCGCACGCCGCATTCCGTGCCGGCGCGCAGCGCGAACCGGGCGGCGGCCCGGGGCTCGTCAAACAAACGGAACATGCCCGCCCCCGATCCGGTTAGCCGCACGGCAAGCCCGGTCGCCTCCTGAATCCCGCGCTGTAGCGCGCCCAGCTCCGGCACAACGCGGAAGGCCGCTTCTTCGAGATCGTTGAAGAGGCAGTCCATGAACGCGTCGACGGTGTGTCCGGCAGCGAGCACTTTCGTGAGGCTCGGGCGGCTGGCGTGGTCTGCGAGCTGATCCCACGCCTGGTACACCGCCGGCGTCGCGCAATGAAGCGGCGGCAGGACGAGCGCCGCCCAATACGCCGGCAGCGGCGGCAGCGGCTCGACACGCTCGCCGCGGCCGCGAATAACGCACGCCGGCCCGTGGAAGAACAGCGGCACATCAGAGCCGAGCGCCGCCCCGAGCTGCGCCAGCTCGGCGGAAGGCAACCGGGTGTCCCAGAGATCATTCAGCAGTTTCAAAGTCGTGGCGGCGTTGGAGCTGCCCCCGCCGAGGCCGGCACCCGCTGGGATGCGCTTGGTGAGCGTGATTTCGGCGCCATGATTCGTGCCCGCCGCCTTGTTGAGGGCCTTGGCGGCCTGGAGCACGAGGTTGGACCCGTCGCGCGGCAACGCAGGGTCGTCGCATTCCAGCGCATAGCACCCGTCTTCATGGCGGGCGACTGTAACCGTGTCGCACAGGCTGATCTGTGCCACCAGCGATTCGAGGTCGTGATACCCATTCGGCTGCCGGCCGCAGACGCGGAGCGTAAGGTTGATCTTGGCCGGCGAGTTGGCGGCGATGGTATCCATGTTAGAGGCAGCTTGCGATGGAAGCCGGATGTCGTCAAGACGCCGGCCGCAGGCGGGCCTGCGTTTCCGCCGCCGCAACTTGGAGTCCAGCCCAAAACCTGTGGCACAGGCTTCCAGCGTGTGGCTTCACCGGCAAGATGCCGGTGCCACATCCGGTGCCACATCCGGTGCCACATCAAGTTGTGCGATAGGCGCTTCATTGGCACGCGCCGGCGTGCCGACTAGAATCGAAGGCCGCGGACGCCGACCGCGCTCGGGTTTCGTGGATTGCCTGGCTACAAGGAGACCGTGTGCCGCGCGAGACGCTCTCGATACCGTGCCGCGTCGAGTCCCTCGCGGTCCTGGCCGCCGATGGACAGCTAGACAAAAACCTGGAGCCACAGGTCCCGGATGCGGACTTGCGCAAGCTCTACAAGACCATGCGCGCCTCCCGGCGGTTGGACGAACGCTGCCTGATGCTGCAACGCCAGGGCCGGATGGGCACCTACGGGCCCAGCAAGGGCCAGGAGGCCGCGTCGCTCGGGGTGGCGTACGGGCTCAACAAGGGCGACTGGTTCGTCCCGGCGTTCCGGGAAACCGCCGCACTGCTCTGGCGCGGCTGGCCGATGCACACCTGGATGTTGTTCTGGGGCGGTTACGAGGCGGGCAACGAGGTCCCGCCGGGAGTCAATGACCTGCCGACGTGCGTGCCGATCGCTTCCCAGTGCCAGTATGGCATGGGTATCGCGTGGGGCTGCAAGCTGCGCGGGCGGGGGCAGGTCGCGGCGGTGTTTTGCGGCGATGGGGCGACGTCGGAAGGCGATTTTCACGAAGCGCTGAATTTCGCGGGCGTCTACAACCTGCCACTGGTCATGGTGGTCCAGAACAACCACTGGGCGATTTCGATTCCGCGCCATTGTCAGACGGCGGCCCAGACTATTGCCCAGAAGGCGGTGGCCTACGGGTTTGACGGCCTGCAGGTGGATGGCAACGACATCCTCGCGGTGATTGCCGGGACGCGCGAGGCGGTCGAGAAAGCCCGCACCGGCGGCGGACCGACGCTCATCGAAGCCGTGACCTATCGGCTGAGCATGCACACGACCGCGGATGATCCCAAGAAGTACCGCAAGGATGAAGAGGTCAAGGAATGGGAGCCGCGCGACCCGCTGCCGCGCTTTCGCGGGTACCTCAAGCAGAAGGGGCTGCTCGACGAGAAGGTCGAACAGGTAATCGACGAGGAAATCTCCGCCGAGCTGGATCAGGCGGTGCGGAACTACGAGGCACACCGGTTCGACCCGCTGGCGTTCTTCGAACACATGTACGCGGAGATGACGCCGGACTTGCGGGCCCAACAGGCGGAATTGAAGGCCTATCTCAATCGCAAGAAGATAGAAACCACAGAGGCACAGAGGCACAGAGAAGAGGGAGAGAACAATGAGAGTCACAGGCGACCGACAGCGGCTCGTTGATGCCGAGCGGGATCCGCCGACCGCCTCGGTCATCGGGGCTGCGATTGAGGTACATCGCCACTTGGGGCCGGGACTCCTGGAGTCGGCGTACGAGGAGCGCTTGTGCTGGGAGCTTACTCAACTTGCGCTCGCACACCAGCGTCAGGTGCCACTGCCGGTGATATACAAGGGAGTCAGACTTGATCTCGGATACCGCCTGGACGTGGTCGTGGAAGGGGTATTGATTCTGGAGCTGAAAACGGTCGACGCTTTGACGCCGGTACACGAGGCGCAGCTCCTGACCTACCTGAAGATCAGTGGTCTCCATACGGGCCTGCTCATGAACTTCAACACAGCGGTGCTGCGTGACGGTATTGTGCGCAGGGTGGTCTAGCCCCTGATTTCTCTGTGCCTCTGTGCCTCTGTGGTTCTATTCTTTGCGGAGCGAAATAACGTGGCCCAGTTGACGATGGTGAAAGCCCTGAACCTCGCGATGGCCGAAGCCATGCGCGCGGACCCCAACGTGCTCGTGCTCGGCCAGGATGTCGGCCAGGACGAGGGCGTGTTCCGCGTGACCGAAGGGCTGCTCCGGGAGTTCGGCCCCAATCGGTGTATCGACACGCCCCTGGCGGAGGCCGCGATCATCGGCGCCGGAATCGGCCTGTCGTTCACGGGTTTTCTGCCGATCTGCGAGCTCCAGTTCGACGGCTTCTCGTTCCAGGCGTTCCACCAGATCGAGAACCACGCGCGGCGGTTTCGCAACCGGACCCGGGGGCGCTATCCGTGTCCCCTGGTCATCCGGATGCCCTACGGCGGCGGTATCCGCGCGATCGAGCACCACAGCGAGGCCCCCGAGGCGACCTACGCCCACCTGGTGGGGCTCAAAGTGGTCATGCCGTCCGGGCCGCGCAACGCCCGCGCGCTATTGCGGGCCGCGATTCACGATCCTGACCCCGTGATCTTCTTCGAGCCCAAGGCACTCTATCGCGCCTTCCGCGAGGAAGTGCCGGATGAGCCGGAGACGCTGCCGATCGGCAAGGGTGTCATCGCACGACGTGGGCGCGACGTGACCCTCATCTCGTACGGCGCGATGCTGCGGACCGCGCTCGAAGCGGCCGAGGAACTGGAAGATGAGCACGGTATCGACGCCGAGGTGCTGGACTTGCTGAGCATCGCCCCGTTTGACGCGGCCCTGGTGAATGAGTCGGTGCGCAAGACCGGACGCGCGGTTGTCGTCCACGAGGCTCCCCGGCACTGTGGCTTTGGCGGCGAGATCGTCGCGCGGATCGTCGAGGACAGTCTCGTGTACCTCGAAGCCCCCGTGAAGCGTGTCACGGGCTACGACACCATCATCCCCTATTTCCAGAATGAGCTGACCTATCTGCCGGACACCGGGCGAATCGTGCAGGGGACGCTGGAGACGGTGCGGTTTTGAATTACGGCTGCGTCTGCGGCGTGTCACGGCCGGGCGGGCGGACGCGAAAGTACCAGAACAAGTCGCCGCGCTCGATTTCCAGCGGCGCGCTGCTGAACTGCTCGACTTCCGACGATGGCGCGGCGACGAGCGCATGCCCCGTGAGTACGTGTGAGCACACGGCGTCGCTGGTCAACGGTGGTCCGCTGGGTGGAATGAGACAAAGTCCCAGCGTCCAGTACACGCGTACGTCAGGCGGATAACCCCCGGTCAAGCACGTGACGGCGACGGGAAACGCGGTGGTGGAATCCGCCAGAATCCAGTCACCGGGCCGTGCTTCCGCCAGCGCCGCGGCCGCAAACCGCTGCGGGGAATCATCGCGGAAGCGCCATGGGCGGAGGAAGTGCAGATAGGAATCGCGGAAGGGGATCGACCGCATCTGCCCGCGCAGCCAGCCGCGGTCGCGTGCGAGCCGGGGGCAGGCGAAATAGACGATCGGCGGCAGGAGCATGTTGGCTGCCAGCAATCCCACGACCCAGCGCCGGTTAGCCGGGCTGCGTCGCCGGTGTAGCCAGCAGCCGACGCCGAGTCCGAACCAAAGTGCCGTGAGTGCGCAGACCGGCACGAGGTACGTGTAGAAATCGCGGATCGAGTAGCGTGCTACGAACAGGCAGACGAGCACGGTCTGGGCTAGCAAGACACGTCGGAACAGCCTCCGGCGGCTGCGTACGCGGTGAAAGATGCCGCCCAGCGCGATCAGGCCGGTCAGGGAGGGGAAACAGTAGCCGAAGGTCAGCGCGACGAATTTTGCCTGGTCCAGGGAAAGCCGTAAGTTCAACACCTGGTGTACGTAGCCGGGCTCGCCGGCCCCGCCCCCGAAAAGTGCGGACCGGATCGTCTCCGTGACGTCGCCGGTGTGGTGATAGTGGCTCAGAGCCAGTGTCCAGTACGGCGATGCCGTGATCATCCAGGCAGCCAAAGCCGTGAGCAGCCAATGCCAGGCCATTCTTCGCCGGGTGACGCGCTCCAGCAGCAACACGCCATACGTGGCGAGCGTCAGCAACCCGAGCAGGTGATCAGCGACGTGCAGACCATTGACCGCGAACACGGCGGTGAGCCACAGCGGAGAGCGTGTGCGGACGAAGCGCAGCAGCAGCACCCACTCGATCGTCATGAGCGCCGCCGCGAGCGTATACGTCTCGGTCAGCGCGGACATTTGCCAGTAGACGTTTGAGACGGCGAGTGCCGCGGCTGCCAAGGCGCCGGCGAGGCGGCTGCGCGTGAGTTGCAGCACCAGGGCGGCGAGTACGCCCACACCGACGGCGCCGCACAGCCCTGACAGCAGGTTCAGTTTGTGGACCGCGCCGCCAAACGGGATGTGGAGTGCCGCGCGGCCGAGCCAGTAGTGCAACGGGTGCGAGAGCGCGAGCCCGAGCGGGTGCTCGAGCTGGCCGGTGAGAATGCGGTACTGGTGAACCCCCGAGTCCTGCCATTCCACGCCGCGGGCGCCGGTGACGGCATAGAGCGTGAACGCGAGCAATCCGGCGAGCCCGCCGAGTGCAAGCGGTCCGCGGGCGTGTACGACGCGGGGGCGAGCCGAGTGACCCCCGGCCGGGCGATTCACGGCGACGCCCGCTTCTGGGCCGCGTGGTCCTCAGCCGGCCGGCCGATGTAGGTCAGGAATTCGAGTTCGCTCACCGCGCCCTCGGTGCGGGCCATTTCCTTGCTCTTGGCGTTGAGGAGCAAGAACAGAGGCTTGCCGTCGTACCTGAACTGCACCCGTCGAACGTCGCCTATGGGCAGCGCCATGCGACAGGAGACGGCGTTTTCCAGGGGCGTGCGGGCCCAGCGCTGCGCAAACACCTCCCGTTCGTTCCGCACGTGCGTCGGATCGTTCGGTTCGTACAGGTACAGGAACACGCGCTGGTTCTTCTGGTCAGCTTGCTTCATTGCGGCGGCGAGGTCGTCGTCGATCCACCGGATTGGCGTACCGCCCGTGGAGATGACCTGGTTTACCACCACGACCCCACCGAGCAGCACGAGAAACAGTGCAATTCCCCACGCGGGCGGGCCTTTGCGGGCGGAGGAACCGGGCCGGGCCGGCGGCGGGGGGGCGGGCGGGTTCGCGTCATGGGCCATGCGTTGCTCCGGCAAGAGCGTACCGCGGGGTGGGGGGCGCGTAAATCACGCCATGAGCCTGTAAGACTCCCTGTCCGAGCCCCTCGCGCGAGCGTGGGGTCCGCCGCGAAGCGCGCCGGGGGCTCGGGCAGCAGGCTTGCCGCTCCCGTTTCGGCCCACATCGCGTGAGCCTCCCGCCGCAAGACACACCCGCGTGGCAGACGATAGAATGGTTATCGGCACGTCGGGTCAGAGGACCCGACCCATGCGTTGGAGGTCCAAGTGCTGAAAACGTTCCCGCCGGAGCTTGAAAAGCAACGCCGGATGATTGAGCGAATCGCCCGCGAGCAGGGGCTCGATTTCTTCGAGACCATCTTTGAGATGGTCGATTTCGAGCAGATCAACTCGATCGCGGCTTATGGCGGCTTCCCGCAGCGCTACCCGCATTGGCGCTTCGGGATGGAGTACGAGCAACTGCGCAAGCAGCACACCTACGGGCTGGGCCGCATCTACGAGATGGTCATCAACAACGACCCGTGCTACGCCTACCTGCTGTCGGATAATGAGTTCGTGGACCAGAAGACCGTCATGGCCCACGTCTTTGCCCACTGCGACTTCTTCAAGAACAACGTGTGGTTCAGCAAGACGGACCGCAAGATGATGGACGGGATGGCGAACCACGCCACACGCATCCATCGCCACATCGACCGCGAAGGATTCGACCCCGTCGAGCAGTTCATCGATGTCTGCCTGTCGCTCGAGAACCTGATCGACCCATATTCGCCGTTCATGCGGCGCGAGGACCCGCCCAAGCGTCCGCAACGGCCGACGTTGCGCGATCAGGTCGAACGGGCCATCCGCTACCCCGCGAAGCCGTACATGGAACGCTTCATCAACCCGCCGGATAAGCTGAAAGCCGAGCGCGAGAAGGGGCTCAAGGAAGAGCAGGCCCAGCAGCGCGCGTTCCCGGCCTCGCCCCAGCGCGACGTGCTCGACTTCCTGCTGCACCACGCCCCGCTGGAGGACTGGCAGGCCGACATTCTCGACACCGTGCGCACCGAGTCGTACTACTTCGCGCCGCAGGGCATGACCAAGATCATGAACGAGGGCTGGGCGACGTTCTGGCACTCGCGGATCATGACGCAACACTGCCTGCGGGCCGACGAACTCATCACCTACGCCGATCATCACGCCGGCACGCTGGCGACCGCGCCGGGTCGGCTCAATCCGTACAAGATGGGTGTCGAGCTGTTCCGCGACATCGAAGACCGCTGGAACCGCGGCCGCTTCGGCAAAGAATACGACGAGTGCGAATCGGTCGAGCAGCGGCGTATGTGGGACACGGGGCTGAAGAAGGGTCTGGAGAAGGTTTTCGAAGTCCGCCAAGTACACAACGACGTGACGTTCATCGACGAATACCTCACGCCGGAGTTCGTCGACCGCTTCAAGCTCTATCACTATCGCCGCGATCCGGCGACGGGGAAGATGGTCGTCGTCAACCGCGATTTCCAGACGATCAAGCAGACGCTGCTCTTCATGTTGACCAATCATGGGCAGCCGTACATCTATGTCGTGGACGGCAATTATGCCGACCGCGGTGAGCTGTACTTGGCGCACAAACACATCGGCGTGGATGTAGACATCAAGTACGCCGGCGAATGCCTGATCAATCTGCACCGCCTCTGGCGGCGGCCGGTACACCTCCAGGCCCGCATCAAGGACGACATGCTGCTGTTCACCTGTGCCGGCGACACCGTGACGCAACAGAAGATCAAGGACGACCTGCCGAAGCCGGCGCACCAAGTGTAGCGGCCGGGCTCCGTACCGGCCGTCGCGGCCCGCGCCCTCGGGCGGCCGTTTGTGGCGGCCAAGTGGTAGCGTCGGCCCCCCGCGGTCGACGTATCGCCCGCCGCGGCCGGCGCCCCTGCCGGCCGGGTTCCGAAGATAGCCAAGCGTCACCCGCGAGTCCCACATAAACTGCGCTTTCATGGCCGCCAGCCGAAGGTGGCCAAGTTGCGCAATTTGCATACTCCCCATTGGCAATCTTCAGATAACCTCTCGCAAGCGGTCGGCTGTCAGCTCTCGGCTATCAGCCGCGAAGACCCCCGGCGAACGGGTCGCGCGCGTGTTCATGACTTATCTAATGCGGCGGAGCGGGCGGGAGGCAAGGGGCGGCGGGAAGTGTGGCGGGATCGGTGGGAATGTGGCGGGAAAGAGCGGGGTTACCAGGCAACAAGGCAACAAGGCAGTGGGGCGACCAGGCAACGAGGCAACAAGGCAACCAGGCAACCGGGCAACAAGGTGAATATCCCGCGACGGTGCGGTCGCGCCGGCTGGTCGGGCTAGCGTCACTCTTCAGCCCGAAAGGTCGGTGCCGCTCCTCAGCCCGCAGGGCTGGCCTAGCGTAGCCGGGGGCCAGCGCAGCGCCGCCCCCGGTCGGTTGGTACCCGGGGCGCGCCTCGCCCCTGCAGGGGTCGTCTTGGGTTTCGCGGCTGCCTGACTGGTGCGTGAATCCTCTCTCGCACCTGCACGGGCCGGAATCCCATCCGGCAGATCGCGGGAAGGGATTCCCGCCGATGGGGGTGCGAGAGGTGATTCACGCACCAGCGGATGATTCACGCACCAGCGGATGATTCACGCACCAGCGGACCACCCTGACGGGGGCAACGCTACACCGCGGGCGAGACGCCCACACCACCCTGACGGGCGCCGAAGACGTGATAGAAGTAAAAAAGTCCTTCCTTGGACCGCGCGTCGGGCATGTTGGGGTTGTGGTCGAGCGTCCAGTGCCGCCGAATCCAGTCGAGGGCGGCCCGCACCCGGCGGACTCTACACGTTCGTCTCCTCCTCTTCCTCGTCCTCCGTCGTGGCCGCGGTCACCGACGTGGTCTCGAGGATCTTGTTCAGCCGCTGGCGCACGAAGGGCAGGAACATCACGTGCGGAACCCGCCGCAGTTCCTTCGTGCCGCTCGCGCTGTAGACGATCAGCGTGCCCGCCAGGCCGAGCAGCAGCTCAAACACGTCGGGGTAGACCGTGCGGACCGTCTTGGCCCCGCGGCCGAGCGAGTCATCCATCTTGCCGAACGAGTAGTGCTCGAATTCGTTGTGCGTGATCCGCCAGCGATCGTTGAAATGGCCCCAGCCGATCATGATTATGTACGGCACGAGCAACACGATGCTGAGCGCCAGGCCGAGGCTGCGGTCGTACTGCACGTCGAGCCGGCCGAACCACCGGTAGATATCGCCGAAGAACGTGAAGCCCTTCACGTCGTGCAGCCACATCCCCAGGACCCATAAGGCGACGACGAGCAGCACCCAAAACGCCGCCGTGTTGCGATCGACGTCCACGCCGAGCGTCAGCAGCACGAGCACAGCGAGCCAGATGTAAATCCAGCCGAACCACTCCAGGCGTTTGGAGGTCGATCCGGCTGGCGCGGTTGGGGCACTCGTCGCCGGCGCGTCACCGGTCTGTTGGGCCTGGAGTTGCGTCGCCACGGCTGTTGGTACGGTCGTCGTGTCTGGCCGGGCGAGCGGCCAGAAGACAAAACCCGCCAAGATCAGCGGCCAGACGAACAGCAGCTTCGGATAGGCGACAAAAGCGACCTGATGCGGGCCGGTGGCCGGCGGGCGCGCCGGCTTGGGCGCGGTTGCGGGCGACGGAGTAGTCGCCGGCGTGCTCGCGGCCGACCGTGGTTCGGGTGTCGACGCCATTCGTGTACCTCCGCTCACAGGGTATTCGGCTTCGGCGAGCGACAATTTAGCGACATTGGCGGGCGGTGCCCAGCCCACAGCGACATTGGTGGGCGGTGCCCAGCCTATAGCTACAGCGACACTGGTGGGCGGTGCCCACCCTACAGCGGAAATGTCGCCGTCGTGCGTCCGACCAGGATCTTCTCGTATTCGCTCATGCCCTCGGCGTCGGTGAGTGGCCCGGTCGATTTGCCGCACAGGAACTGGTGGATCAGACGGTCCTGCGGGGCGGTCAGGCTATCCAGCTTGGCGGCCCGCAAGCGCTCGAATTCGCGGCGCGGCTCGGCCCGCAAAACTCGTCCCTGTTGGAGCATGATCATCCGGTCCGCGATGCGGAACGCCGAGTCCATGTCGTGCGTCACGACGACGCTGGTGACCTGCATTTTGTGGGCCAGGTCCATCATCAACTCGTCGATCGCGGAGGAGGTCACGGGGTCGAGGCCGGCACTCGGCTCGTCGTAGAACAGGATTTGCGGATCGAGCGCCGTCGCCCGCGCGAGCCCCGCCCGTTTTTTTTGGCCGCCGGAAAGCTGGGCCGGGTACTTGCTCCGGTGCGGCAGCATCCGGACCTGCTGGAGCTTCATCGCGACGACGATGTCGATGACCTCTTTGGGGACGTGTGAATGTTCCTTGAGCGGCAAGGCGATGTTCTCGGCGACGGTCAGCGAGCTGAACAAGGCTCCGGACTGGAACAGAATGCCGAAGCGCTTGCGGAGCGCGTCGCGCTGCTCCTCGTTGGCCGCCGCGAGGTCGACGCTCCCGAACTCGGGCAGTTGATACGCGATTGAGCCCGCGTCCGGCTCGATTTCGCCGATGAGGGCGTTCAGCAGTGTGCTCTTGCCGCAGCCGGAGCCGCCCATGATGACCAGCGTTTCGCCGCGATAGACGTCGAAGCCGACGCCATCGAGGACGGTCAGGCTGCGCCCGTTGGCCAGCTCGAAGCGGACGACGAGGTCGCGGACAGAGAGGACGATGTCAGCGGTTTCGGGCATACCGCGATTGTAACCGTCCCGGCGACCGGTGTGCCAAGTTCGTCCGGGCGAACCGCTATACTGGCTCGCGATGGCTACGAGCTCCGGCAGACGCCGGCTGCCGCTGACGTTGTTCGTTGGGTTTACGGTTGAGCTGGTCTGGTCCGGCTGGCAGCCGCGGGACCGGTTCACGTGGGGGCTGGAAGTCGCGCCGGCGGTGCTCGGGGTCGTCATTCTCGTCGCCACTTTTCGCCGTTTTCGCTTTACGAACTTGGCCTGTGTGCTCATGGGCCTGCACGCCCTGATCCTGCTGGTCGGCGGGCACTATACCTATGCCGAAATGCCGCTGTTCAATGGGCGCGCGACGCATTCGGCTGGAGCCGGAATCACTACGACCGGCTCGGGCATTTCGCTCAGGGCTTCGTCCCCGCGATCGTGGTACGAGAGGTGCTGCTGCGCACATCGCCCCTGCGGCCCAGCAAATGGCTGTTTCTTCTCGTCACGTGCGTGTGCCTGGCGGTGAGCGCGGTCTACGAGTTGTTCGAGTGGGGCGTGGCGGTGTTAACGGGCGAAGCTGCCGACGCGTTTCTTGCCGTCCAGGGCGACGTGTGGGACACACAGAAAGACATGGCGTGGGCGCTGGTGGGGGCGGTGGCGGCACAACTCTGCTTACGCCGGCGTCACGACCGCATGGTCGCAGACGAGGCACGCTGCTCTGGGTGTCCTGGTGGACACATGGGGCAAGATGTGACCGCTCGCACGTAGAATGAACCCAATGAACCTCGAGGTTGCCCATCCCCTCCTGCCGGCCGGACTTCCGGAAGGTTGGTTTCAACAGGTCGACGTTCGTTGTCCGACGTGTCGCTACAACCTCCGCATGTTGCGGGTGCCGCGCTGCCCCGAGTGTGGGCTCGTCTTCCGCTGGCAAGTGCTGCTCGATGTCAGTTGCCCGCGCTGTGCAGAGCCGCTTGGCAAGGTGGACGAGGACACATGTCCGTGCTGCCGGCTGCGGCTGGAATGGCCGGCGCTCTTCGACGCGGCCACGGTGCTGGACCACGGCTTCTTCGAATACTCTAACCGTCCCGTTCGTGCTGCGTTCGCAACCTGGATCGCGGCGCTGAATCCGTGGCGCTTTTGGAAACGTATTCCCTTGGAGTCGCCGCCGGCCGTAGCGCGCTTGCGGCGCCTGCGGCTGGCCGCGATCACGATTTGCCTGCTCGGCTTGTTGCTGGTGGGAGGGCTCATACTGCCGTTGATTGGGCCCTTTTCGTCCCGGGCCTCGTCGATCGACGTCCTCTATTTCATTCTCTTCCAGCTCCCTCCGTTCGTGCTGGCGTTTACGCTTCCGCTAGTCACCCTGTTCGGATTACCGCGTTTCACGCCGACCTTGCTGCGTTTCCGCGTGCGGCGGGAGCAGCTACTACGGTGTTCTTGCTACGCCACCAGCGGTCTGTTTTGGATCGGCGTGGTTTTTCTTGCCGGGTTCGGGTTCGCTGCGCTGATCGACACGTTAGGGCCGCCCGGAAGATCACGGTCGCTCTATTTTGATTCCGACGTTTTCTTCGATTACAACCCGTTCAGCGGAATCTGGGCTTGGGGATCAGGGGCGCCCAAACTCTTCTGGTTCAACATCGTACTGTCATGCGTACTGCTCTTCTTTGGCCTCGTCTGGTGGTGGGTCTTTCTGTATCTGAGTCTGCGCCAGTATCTTCGTCTCGACCGCGCGAACACATGGGCGCTCTTCCTGAGCACACAGCTCTGCGGGATGCTGCTCATGCTGATCCTGCTCCTGCGCCTGGGCGCTGGAGCGCATGCAATCGGCGCGGTCTGGTGGTGGCTGGAGAGCATGTTCGGCGTGAAGTAGTCGGCGTGGAAGTTGGCGGGGGCACTCCGCGGCGGGCTGAGCCCGCCCTACTGGATGCCCTGCGCTGCTAACCACCTCTCCGCGTCCAGCGCCGCCATGCAGCCCGTGCCGGCGGCGGTGACCGCCTGGCGATAGACGTGGTCGGCCACGTCGCCGGCGGCGAAAACGCCGTCGAGGCTGGTGTGCGTCCCGCCTGGACGCGTCTTGAGGTAACTTTTGTCGTCCATCTCGAGCACGCCGCGGAAAAGCTCGGTGTTCGGCGTGTGGCCGATTGCCAGGAACAGTCCCTTGCACGGAAAGTCACGCTCGGCGCCGGTCTTGACGTTCTTGAGGCGCACGCCGGTGATGGCTTGGTCGCCCAGCACGTCCACGACGACGTTGTGCCACAGCCCCTCCATCTTGCCTTCCTTCGCGAGCCGGAAAAAGCGGTCCTGCATCGCCTTGCTGGCCCGGAGCTCATCGCGGCGGTGTACGAGATACACCTTTCTGGCGAATTTTGTGAGGTAGCTGCCTTCCTCGACCGCGGAATCGCCGCCGCCGATGACGACGAGGTCCTGGTTGCGGTACAGGGGCAGCGCGCCGTCGCAAACGGCGCAGGCGGACACGCCGCCGCCGGACTTCGCCAGCCGTTGCTCGTTTTCCAGGTTCAGCCAATTGGCGCGGGCGCCGGTGGCGATGATGACCGTGTGCGTCTGCACGGTCTCATCGGGGCTGCGGACGGTAAACGGGCGTTTCGACAGGTCCACCGCAGTTACGTCGTCGCGGATGAAGCGCGTGCCGAAGCGCTCCGCCTGATCGCGCATCGACTTCATGAGTTCCGGGCCCATCACGTTCTGCGGAAAGCCGGGGTAATTCTCGACTTCGGTGGTGAACATGAGCTGTCCGCCGGGAATCAGCCCACCGGCGTTGTAGCCCTCAAAACACAGCGGCTGCAAACTGGCCCGCGCGGCGTAAATGCACGCGGTCAGGCCCGCGGGACCGGACCCGATGATGACGACCTTCTCCGTTGCCACGTGTGCTGCCTCCATTCTGGAACCGCAGAGACGCAAAGAGCGCAGAGGACGCAGAGTGAATTACGAATTACGAGTAAGGCCCGCGCAAGAGCCGACGCCGGTTCTTGAGATTCGCGCTGAGAACTGAGAACTCGAAACTTGTAACTCACCACTTCCCTCTGCGGTCGCTGCGCTCTTTGCGTCTTTGCGGTTATTGTACAGGGATTACGCTAGCCTTGCGCCTCGCCCTCGAGTTTCTGTTCGTCCATGCTCTTCTTGCCGAGCGTCCCCGCGACGGTGGTGCCGCGCAGCTTGGCCTCGATCTTGGCCTGGAGGTCGGATGGGTGCCGGGCACGCTCGATGCACTCGTCCGGGGCACAGATGTTCTCGTCGTAGAGCTTCCACAGGTGATCATCGAGGAGCTGCATGCCGTATTTCTTGCCGGTTTGGATGGCCGAGTCGATGCGGTAGGTCTTGTTTTCGCGGATCAGGTTCGAGACGGCCGGCGTGCACACCAGGAACTCGTAGGCCGCCACGCGTCCGCCGGTGCCCATTTTGGGCAGCAGGTTTTGCGACAGGACGGCCAGCAGATTGGTGCTGAGCTGCACGCGAATCTGCTCCTGCTGGGCGACGGGGAACGCGTCGATGATACGGTTGATCGTGCCCTGAGCACCGGTGGTGTGCAGCGTGGCGAAGACCAAGTGCCCCGTCTCGGCCGCGCGAATCGCAGCCTCCATCGTTTCGAGGTCACGCATTTCGCCGACCAGCACGACGTCCGGGTCCATACGCAGCGAACGGCGTAGCGCCTCGGCGAAGCTCGGCACGTCGACGCCCACCTCGCGCTGCGTGACGCAGCAACGGATGTGCGGCTGGTAATACTCGATCGGGTCCTCGATCGTGATGATGTGATCGTCGCGGCTACGGTTGATGTAGTCGATCATGGTGGCGAGCGTGGTCGTCTTGCCGGAGCCGGTGGGGCCGGTGACCAGGAACAAACCACGCGGGCGATGGCACAGCCGCTGCACGAGCGGTGGTAACCCGATCTCCTCGAAGGTCAGGATCTTCGTGGGGATCAGCCGCAACACCATCGAGATGTTGCCCTTCTGCCGGAAGATAGAGACGCGGAACCGCCCCTTGTCGCCGAACGCGAAGCCGAAGTCCGTGCCGCCTTCCTCCTGCAGCTCCTGCTGGTTGCGCTCGGGCGTGACCGATTTCATCAGGGCCATGGTGTCGTCGGGTTCGAGCGATTTGGTCTCCAGCGAGCGCAACCGGCCGTCGATGCGCAGCACCGGCGGACGCCCCACGTGCAAGTGGATGTCTGACCCGGCGACGCGGATCACCGTTTCGAGCAAGCGGTCAATGTGAACGGTGGCCACTGCGTTTCCTCAATTGTGGCACCGGCATCTGGCCGGTGTTCTCCGGCCGACGCGGGGGTCGGCCATTACTGTTCCTCGGCCAAGATACCTTCCGATTGCGCGGTCGTCGCGACCTCCTTGGGCGTCGTGATGCCGCGCAGAATCTTGAGCTTGCCGTCCTCGAGCAGCGTGCGCATGCCGCTCGCGACCGCCGCCTTGCGCAGCTCGTTGGTCGGTGCCCGGTTGAAGGCCAGTTCGCGTATTTCGTTGGACATCTCGAGCATCTCGAAGATGCCCTGTCGTCCGCGATAGCCGGTGTGGTTGCAGCGGTTGCAGCCCAGGCCGTGGTAGACGTGCTGTCCGGCCAGATCCGCGTCGGTAATTCCCAATAACCGCAGCACCAAACGGTCGGGGGCCGGGTCGATCGCCTTGCACTCCTTGCAGATGGTGCGCAGCAGCCGCTGGGCCATGATGGCCTGAATCGACGACGCGACCAGGAAGGGCTTGATGCCCATGTCGATCAGCCGGGCGATGGCGCTGGGCGCGTCGTTGGTGTGCAGCGTGCTGAACACCAGGTGCCCGGTCAGGGCCGCCTGGACCGCGACCTCGCCCACCTCGCGGTCACGAATTTCGCCCACCAGGATGATGTTCGGAGCTTGCCGCAACATGGCCCGCAGAATCCGCGCGAACGTCAGCCCGATGTCCTCTTTCACCTGGCATTGGTTCATGCCCGTGAAATTGTACTCGACCGGGTCTTCCGCCGTGATGATCTTGCGGTCCGGGCGGTTCAATTCCTGCAAGGCGGCGTACAGCGTCGTGGTCTTGCCCGAGCCGGTCGGCCCGGTCACCAGGAAAATGCCGTTCGGCTGGCGGATGATGCGCTGAAACCGCGCGTAGTCATCTTCCTCGAAACCCAGGCCCACGATGCCGATCTTCACCGAGTCCGGCCGCAGAATACGCAGCACCATGCTCTCGCCGTGGTACGCCGGCAGCGAACTCACGCGGAAGTCGATCTGCTGCGTGCCGAACTTCATCTTGATCCGGCCGTCCTGCGGCAGGCGTTTTTCGGCGATATCGATGCCGGAGATGATTTTCAGGCGCGCCAGCACCGGGCCCTGCATGCTCTTGGGGATGTTGTCGCGCTCGATGCACGATCCGTCGATGCGGTAACGCACGCGGACGCGGTTGGTCATCGGCTCGACGTGGATATCCGACGCCCGCATCCGCACCGCTTCGCCGATCAGCAGGTTGATGAGCTTGATGACCGGGGCGTCGGCGTCGGCGGCGGCGAGGGCCTTTTTGAACGCCTCGGATTCCTTGGCGTGCAGTTCGACGTCGCGGTCGATCTCGGAAATCGCCTCGTCGACGCTCGTGCCGATGCCGCCGAGGAAGGTATCGATGAACCGCTGGATCTTGCTGCGCGGCGCGAGGGCGCAGTCGAGCTCCATGTTGACCAGGAACCGCAGCTTGTCCAGCAACTCCAGGTTTAGCGGGTCGGAGATGATGATCTTGAGCCGGTTCCCCTCGACCTTCATCGGGAGAACCTTCTCGTCCTTGATGATCTTCTCGGGAATCCGGTCCAGGGCGGCCGGCACCTGCACGTTCTTGTCCAGGTCCACGTACTCCAGGTCGAACTGGGCTGCGAGGGCCTTCGTAACGTCTTCCTCGCTCACGAGTTCCAGTTGCGTGAGCGCCTCCCCGATGCGCTTGCCATGCTCCGCCGCGTACGTCAAGGCGTCCTTCAGCGCCTCGGGCGTGACGACGTTCCAGCCCACCAGGATTTCGCCCAATCTCTTGCGGCGTCGCGCCATGCGTACTCCTCGGCAGGCGGTCGGCTCATGCCGAGACCGTCGTGCCGGCTGCGGCTATTCTCGACGGCGGCGGGGAAAATGCAAGGCGGGGAGTTCGCGCACACACGCCCTCCGAGCCGCGAGCGCCAGCGAGCGTTGTCGGGTGGCACGGCCGGGCGCCGGGTGCCACGGCTGGTACGAGAATCCGTTCTCGTACCCACGCCTGCGGGAATCCCCTCCCGCGTATGCTTCCATGTTGGTTCCTCTGATTGTGAATTCAAGGACACGGCGAAACCGGGGTCTGCTCCGGCGCATCTTGGCCATGATATTCAAATCCCCGTTTCTGTCATGAAGGACAGTCTTCTCGAGGCGGAGCACTGCATCGTTGTGCCTGGCGGTGGCTCGATGTTTTTCGAGGCGCACAGCAACGAATACCTTCACGAAATGTCCGATGCTGTTCCTTTGATAGCACTTTTCGGTAGTGAACGGATGTGCAGGCTGAGCTTCCCGCGCTTTGATCGCGATGCGACGGTGCAGTCTCAAGAGATCAAGTTCACCGACTTCAGCACGGACGCGATTTTCCGTGGAGATTGATAGCGGCAACACCGCGTGCGCATCTCCAATTATCTTGCGACGGGCGAGCGTGGGAAAACGCGTTTCTGGCCAGCGGAGGAGTTTACGGCCATGTGGACCGAGTGGGAGTTTGACGTTTCTGTCTCGTGCAGCGGTCGCGACAAGACGTATGTGCGTGCCGAAGTGCCGAAGCGCATGGAGGTGGTTTTCCGGCAAACCGCTGTCGCAAGCATGCCCCCAAACGGCTCATACTCCGCCGGCATGTTCTCATACGACTCCCGCCGCTGCTCCAACCCGGCCCGGCTGGGCGGCACCTCGGGATCGATGCCGATTGCGGCCCGGACTTCGTCGGGGAACTTCGCGGGGTGGGCCGTCTCGACCGAAACGAGCAGGGGGTCCGTCGGCCTCGGAGGGCCGACGCTACGCCGACCGACACGGGGGTCGGCCGCTACATTGGAGTCGGCGCCACGCAGGTATTGCTCAACAGCGGCCCAGCCGACGACCCCGTGCGGCTCCAGGATCGCGCTCCGGCGCTGGTACGCGCTCTTGATCGTCGCCCGGGTCACGTCGGAGTTTGCGGAAGTCGGGGTCGACAGCAGCCGGTTCGCGACATAGGATCTACTCGTGTTCGGCCAGGCAGGCTGATCAGGTAGCGAGCGCCCGCCCTGAGACGGCGCCTCGCGTGATCTTCAGGCACGTGTGTGAGCCGGCGACCATGCGCGGCACACGCACGAAAGGCAGAAATGGAACTTCCCCGCCGCGACCGTGGCGACGAGTTGTGCCGGCCGGGCGAACTGACCGCGGTGCGCGACCGGCTGCGGGTGCTCGCCCGTCGTCATGAACTGGTCACCGTGATCGCCTGCGCGTTCGATCATCGCACGCGCATGTTGCCGTTCATCTACGCCGATACACGCATGGCGCCGGCCGGCGTGCGGGCGATCGGATCGGCCCTGGTCGACGCCGGCTTCGCGAAAACCCGCATCGTCCTGCAGCAATGGAACTCGAACTTCCGCCCGTCCGAGATGCGCCTCGATGGCCGCGTGCCCGACCTGTTCATGGTTTCGAGCATGCAGATCCACACCGCGGCCTGCCAGGCGCTCATCCGCGACGCGTGCCGCATCGATCTCACGCAGCGGCCGTTGATCATCGCCGGGGGCGCCAAGACGGTTTACGAGCCGTGGGATGTGTTCAGCGCGGACGCGGGCGATCCCTGGGGCGCGGACGTGGCGGTCACCGGCGAGGAATTCGTTCTGCTGAACCTGCTCGAGCGGCTGTTGGCCGAGCGCGGCCCCAACGAAGCCCCGCGCACTGCGTTTCTGCGTGTGCGGGACGCCGGACTGCTCGACGATATCCCGGGGCTCGTCTACGCCCGCACCGGTCCGACCGGCGCGGCCGAGGAACTGGTCGACACCGGCGTTCAACGGCTGGTGGGCGATCTCGACGAGCTTCCGCATCCCGCGCTGGGCTTTCGGCTGCTCGAGGCGCCGAGCAGGCGGCCCACCTTGCAGTCCCGGGCGCTGGCGCCGAATCGAGTCCGCCGCCACAGCCCGATCGTCTCGCTGGTCCTCACGTTTGGCTGCAAGTTCAACTGCCCGTACTGCCCGATTCCCGCGTACAACCAGCGGCAGCACCGCGTGAAGAGTGGGGCACGCATGGCGGATGAGTTTGTGCGGCTGCACCGCGAGTTCGGGCTGCGGTACTTTTTTGGCGCCGACGACAACTTCTTCAACCACAAGCAGCGCACCCTGGAAATCGTCGAGACGCTGGCGCAGACGGAAATCGACGGCGTACCGCTCCGGAAGCGAGTCCGCTGGGGCACCGAAGTCACGGTGCACGACACACTCCAATTGCGCGAACACCTGGGGACGGTCCGCAAGTCCGGCGTGCGGGCCCTGTGGCTGGGGGTGGAGGACATGACCGCCACGCTGGTCAACAAGGGCCAGAGCGTCGACAAGACCACGGAGGCGTTTCACCTGCTCCGGGACCGCGGCATCTGCCCGATGCCCATGATGATGCACCACGACACGCAGCCGCTGTTCACGCGGGCAGGAAATTACGGCCTGCTGAACCAGGTGCGGGTACTCCGCGCGGCCGGTGCGATCAGCCTGCAAGTGCTCATGATGACCCCGGCCACCGGGTCGCGGTTCTATGAAGACGTGTTTACCTCCGGGCGCGTCTATGCCAGCGCGGCCGGCCGGCCGGTCGAGCCCCACATGCTCGACGCCAATTACGTCGTGGCTTCCGAACACCCGCAGCCTTGGCGGAAGCAGCTCAACATCATGGCTGCGTACCTGTACTTCTATAACCCGCTGCGCTTCCTGGTCGCGCTGTTCCGTCCGAAGGGCAAACTCTATCTCGCCGATGCTCTCGTGCAGCTCATCGGCATGTGGGGACTGACCCGCACCATCCGCCGCACCTTCGGCTGGGCAATGTGTCTCCTGCGCGGCGATATCCGGCGCCAGACGGACGTCCCCGTCAGTCCGCTGCCCATGCGTGGGATTGGCGGGCAAGCGGCCAGCCACGCGCTGCCACTGGCGCCAGCCAAGGGACAGCGCCCGCCGGACCGCGTGGCGCTCCCGATCGCGGGTGCTGGTAGACGGAAACTGACGAGCGCAGGAAGAGCTGACGCGGGCGATGCAGTCGAGTCCCCGGCAGTCGGAGTGCCCTTGAGAATTGACCCTGCAACATGAAGATCGGCGCGCCCGCTGCGGCGCGCCGGCAACAGAACGGAGGCAGAGTGCCAAACAAGACGCGGCCTTCCACGCACAAACGTGAGCGCGAGTACCGGAAGAACCAACGGCAACTCAAGAAAGCGGAACGGGCGACTGCGAAGCGCGATAAAGCGGCCGAGCCGCCGCCGCCGGACTCTTCCCTGCCAGCGGCACCCGAGAGCGATTTGCCGCCGGACGTGCTTTGATTTGAGTTCACGCAGTCACGCGGGGGAGCGGTGCGTGGCCAGCGCCTCGCGTGGCCGTTCACGTGCTTCGCCGGGAAACCGCGATCGAATTCTCCGCCTCGTTGCCCCGTCGCCTGGTTGCCTTGGTGCCTGGCTTCCCCCGCGGATTGCTTTCGGGCCGGGGTCGATTACATTCGCACCGCCGCCACAATCGCGTTGCACGCCCGCCCATTCGGCATAACAAGAACACAGCAGCCCGCGCCGCGTGGAACTTCGATGACGCGTCCTCGCGCCGCGTTTTTTCGTCCACGGAGCGCCGTGCCATGGCCCAGTGGCGCGACCTTTCGCCCCCGCGGCGCTGACCCGCACCCCGTTTGCGCCGCGCCACGCCCCTTGACGTACCGACCTGGATGATCAGAATGGCGGTCCGTGCGGCGCGGAACGCACGCCGATCTCATTACAGCTACGCATGCGAGGATTACCCCGGAGTCATCGTTCTGAACCAAACGCGTCGAACGAGTGCAGTTTGCGACGCACGGGAGACCGCTGCTGGAGCAGAGTTGCCACCACGCGGAAAGCCCTTCCTACGTTGGGCCGGTAGTAAGCGGAAGCAGCTGACACGGCTCGGATCGTTCTGGGCGGCGAGCCATTCGCGTTACGTAGAGCCGTTCGCCGGGTCAGCCTGCCTCTTCTTCGAGCTTGCGCCAGCCTCCGCGGTCCTGGGAGACCTCAATAGGGACTTGATCGAGCTCTACCGCGTCGTGCGGGACGAGCCCGAGCGCCTATATCGGCGACTCTGTCGAATCGCGCGAGAAGTGCCGACCTACTACCGCTGGCGGAGCCTCAACCCGAAGTCCCTCGACCGAGAGACGCGGGCGCTGCGGTTCCTGTACCTCAACCGGAACTGCTTCAATGGCATCTACAGGACCAACACGAACGGCGAGTTTAACGTGCCGATGGGAAGGCGCCCGGGTGAGTATTTCAGCAAGAATGACCTGCTCAACTGCTCCAGGTTGCTGCAAACGACCACTTTGATCGCCGGGGACTTTACAAAGACTCTGGAGCATGTAAAGCAAGGCGACTTCGTGTATCTCGACCCTCCGTATGCCGTGAAATCACGCCGAATCTTCAGAGAGTACGGCAAGACGACCTTTGACACCTCCGACATTTTTCGTTTCACAAATGGGCTCAACGCGATCGTCGCGCGTGGTGCGGACTTTCTCGTCTCGTATGCGGATTGCGCGGAGTCCAGGCTGTTGGCCCTCGGATGGCACTCCGTCCGTCTACCGATTCGACGGCATGTCGCCGGTTTTGCAGGAGATCGGAAGCTCGCATACGAATGGCTCATCAGCAACCGCCCGATCTCGGGCCAGTGAAGGGATGCCGAACATGGTAGGCGGGCACAGCCGGGTGATTCTATGAAATCTAACGAATACGGCGTCAAGGCGATAGCCGTAAAGAGCCTATCCACGGACCAGCTCAAAGCAAACCCGCATAATCCCCGAACGCTCTTCGATCGCCAAGACCTGAATGTACTTCGAGAGTCGATCAGACGCGTGAACATCCTCGTGCCCCTAACGGTCTACAGGGAGAAGAGCACAGGCGATTATGTGATCCTTGACGGACAGCGCCGATGGATGTGCGCGCAGGATATTGGTCTGAAGGCAGTCCCAGTCAATGAGGTTGCCGAGCCCACACTCGTTCAGAACATCGTGACGATGTTTCAGATCCACAAGCTGCGGAAGGACTGGGAACTGATGCCGACGGCGTTGAAGCTTGAACTGCTGATGCGCGAGTTGAAGGAAACCAAGGAGAAGCGCCTTGCCGAACTCACCGGCCTCAACGAAGCCGTTGTTGTCCGATGCAAGAAGCTGCTTTCGTACAACAAGGGCTATCAAGACATGATGCTCGATGCGAACCCTGACAAGCGAGAAAAGGCGGATTTTTTCATCGAGTTGCACGCTGTCCGTAATGACCGAGAAGTGAGGAAGTTCAAGTGGTTTAAGCAGGACCAGTTTACAGACGACATGCTCAAGAAATGGCACGAGAAGGGCATCAAGGCTGTAACGGACTTTCGGATCGTCAAGCAGTACATCAACAATGCCGTCAAGGTGCGGAAAACCGCGGCGATCTCCAAGCGACTCCAGGAGTTTGCGGCGCAGCCGTCACTGACGCCGGATCACCTGAAGATCGAGTCGGCTAAGGTTGCGGCTGAGGCCAAGAAAGTTCTCAAGGTCGCTGACAATCTCTATGCGCAAATAAACGACATCGACGTGGAAGAGTTCTACGGCGAGGAAGCGATGTGGTCGCGCCTTGAAGCGCTGGTCCAACTGATCCGCAAGAAGCTGCGTGCCCTGGGGCGGAGGGAGGAGAAGTGAAGCGCCCTTTTGCCCCCGGGACTCCAGTCGATGCGAAGCGGTACAAGCGGTGGATTGACCACTTCGGCTCGTACCGCGCCGGGATCATCAACGTCACCATTCAGAGCTGGTTGAACCAGTTCGCGGCATCGGACCAGGATGTAGCTGCGAGAGTTCTGGATGCGGTCGAGTTTTACGGGCAGACCCAGATCTACGCGGCATACCGACAAGCGTTGGCGGGCTTGGATGGATGGAACAGGGAACCGTCAAAGCGCAGCGGACGATGGCGCTTCGCAGCGATGTCCGGAAGCGCTGGAGAGAGCGGGGACGCCATGCTCCATCATTTTCGGGTCGCGAACCGACTCGATACGAAGCCGCTGAACGAGCTGTTTGTGTCGCGGAGCGACCTGTTTCGGCAGCCCCTTCTGCCAGAGGACGATCCGCACAAACTAGGAAGGGACGACGTCGTAGTCCTCTTGGATGACTTCAGTGGTACCGGAACGCAGGTGTGCGATGCTTGGAACAATCCCGAGACATCTTTCGGCGCTCTCCTCGCGGGCGTCGGGAAGGTATATCTGATCGTGGTGGCCGCCTCAAAGGCGGCTCGGAACCGGATCACGAATGAAACGGGTATTTGTCTGGTACCTGCGCACGATCTCCGTGAAGGTGACGACGTGTTCTCGGATCACTGCAAGCACTTCACAAAAGCCGACCGGGTCAAGCTGCTTCAGTATGGCGAAATCGCGGACAAGAAACGCCCGAAGGGCTTTGGCAACTGTGGGTTCGTGGTCGTGTTTCAGCACCGATCGCCCAACAACTCGATCCCGATCCTCCACGCAGATCATTCCAAGTGGACCGGTCTCTTTCCTCGGCACGACTGACAATCGCGGCGGTATCGCGCACCGCGTTCGCTGGCGACACGGCGGGCGTGCGCGAAACACCAGCCGAGTGCGCTATCGCTGTATCGGGTCACGCGCTGCGTGCCGTGGCCTCCGCTTTCGTTGCCCCCTTTGCCACCAGCCACACGCCGACCAGCACCGCCAGCCCGCCGACGAGCGCGTTCGGCGTAACCGGCTCGTGCAGGAGCAGCGCGCCGGTGAGCAGCGCCACGAACGGCTCGACGTAGAGCAAGCCGCCGACCCGGACCGGGCCGTGTTCGTGCTGGGCGCGGAACCACAGATAGTACGCCACGCCGTTGCAGACCAGGCCCAGGAACACCAACGCGGTCAAAGCGCGTGCGGTGACGCCGGCGTGCTGCACCCCGCCAGCGACGGCAAAGACGGTGACGAGCGCCGCTGCCAGGCCCATCGACAGAACGGTGACGCGCAGGGCGCCGCTACGGGCCACCGGTCCGGCCCCGACCAGCGTGTAGGCCGTCCAGGTGAGGCACGACGCGAGCTGGAGCAGGTCGCCCCAGCGGGCCTGCGCGAAGTTCGGCGGAGTCCGCAGCATCACGGCGAGCACGCCCGCCGTGCCCAGCAGTACGCCGCCCCAGCCCAACGGCCGCAAGCGTTGTTGGCCGAACGCCTGGGCGCCGATCGCGATGGCGACGGGAAAGAAGCCGATGATCCACCCGGTATTGATGGCGGAGGTGTAGAGCAGGCCGGTCGCCTGGATGAGCAGGTGTACCGCGAGCAGCACGCCGAGCACCCCGCACGCTACCAAGTCGCGTCGCAGCGGCAGAATGGTGCCGCCGCGCAGGCGGGACAGAAGCAGCAGGAACGCGAAACCGATCCACAAGCGGGCAGCCACCAGGCCGAAGGGGGTCAGCCATTCGAGCGCTATGCGTGTGGCGGCGAAAGAGGCCCCCCAGATGACGACCGCCAGCAATCCCAGACCCGAGATGGCCCGAAGCGGGCGGGAGTGGCCGGTTGGAACTCGGGTAGGTCGGAGTATTCCGGGGCGGTGATTCAAGATGCGGGGATCATATCAGGGCCGTAAACGCCGGCGAGCGTATGACGCCGAGCCGGGCCGGGCCAATCACTCGCCGGCGCTGGCGTCTCTGGCGATCGGGGGGCAAACTGCCACGTTGCGGCGGTGGCGACCGGCGTCGCCGGGCGCGGTGGACGCGAAGTTCGCACGTAAGGTTTTCTTGACCCCGTGAGCGCTCCTAGCTGGTACGGCTTTCGATGTTATCGGCCGCATCGCAAAAGCGTGAACTTTGCGCTAAATTCCCTTGCAGCGCGCGTCAGCATTGGCTATACTTCAGTCGGCTCCCCCCAATAGCCGCGTCCGGCTACTGAATAGGCTCCCACCTTCCGGACGTGGATCATATTGAGTATTTAGCTGTATTGTGCCGTTGCCCGGTGCGCTCTGTTCGTGCCACCGGTTGGCGTTATGTCGAAGGGCTCGCTCTTCGTCTAGCGCTGGAGAAGGATGAGTCGTCCCGGATGGGAGAAGCGATGCTTCCTAGTGAATCGATGGTGGCTGCCGGTCGCATCTTGAAGCTCAGGCCCCAGGCAAAGATGCCCCCGGCTGCGGTGATGCAGTTCCTGTCCACTCAAGAAGCGAAATTGCTTCGCCGGCTGCTCGCTGAGCCAGTGGACTATATCGCGAGCGACCATTTCGACCGCCCGGGTGCGGAGCAATTGGTACGGCGCTCCGCGCGTGCCTGTCAGAGTCCGGAAGTGACCAGCGATGACAGCGGGCGCTTCGGACTCGACGAGTTTGTCAGCCAGCTCGATCGGGAGCAATTCCTGTTTCTGCGCCTAAACTACTGCCGACGGCACGTTTATCGGTTCTTGGAGAATCACGCGGGGCGACGGCTGAACGAGGAAGCGGTTCGCGAGTTGTTGGGTTGGGACCGGCTGGCCGCCGAGACGCGCGGCGAGATTATCCGGGACAACGTGCCCCTGGTGCTCGCGATGGCGAAGCGCACCAAGATCACCGGGGTTGATCTCACCGACCTGATCAGCGATGGCAACCTGGCCCTTATGCGGGCGGCGAACAAGTTCGATTGTGCGCGCGGCTACAAGTTCAGCACTTACGCCTGCCGTGCGATTCTCAAGAGCTTCTCGCGTGTCGCGTCGCGGACCGCGCGCCACCGCGGGCATTTTCCGACGGAATTCGACCCCTCACTCGAGCGAAGCAACCTGCTCGAGAATATGCGGCAAGCCGCGGAGCACGACTGCGTGAATGAGCTACGAGCGATTATCGCAAGCAACACGGCGCAACTCAGCGATGTGGAGCACAAGGTTATCGCCGCGCGCTTTTCCCTTGACCCCCGCGCGGTGACGGCCGAAGATCGAGCCCAGACCCTGGAACAGGTCGGCGAACTGATCGGCGTGACCAAAGAACGGGTACGCCAGATTCAGAACAAGGCGCTGATAAAGCTGCGCGCCGCCCTGGAACAGTCGTTTCTGGATCGGTGACGGCTGGTCTTTTGCTGCTCGCTGGTCGCCGGTGGGCGCTGCGCCTGAAGCGGTTAGGGCGGCGCGCCACTGCGCCGGATTAGTCGCCCGCGGGGGGTGATAATTCAAGTCT
The DNA here is from genome assembly GCA_020058145.1 of Phycisphaerae bacterium. GTDB lineage: Bacteria > Planctomycetota > Phycisphaerae > UBA1845 > Fen-1342 > JAGVEP01. Next base: position 28,207 of record JAGVEP010000345.1, read on the forward strand.
GTCCTCACGGAAGCCTGTTTTTGATTTGACCGCACCGTTTTCCGGGCCTACGATACGGTGTGTACTAGTGTGAACGTGCGGCGCGAGTGCCGATAATGTCGGCTGCTGCGATGTATGGCGCGCCATGTACCGGGGGTTGGCTGAGAGCGACCGGGGCAAGTTGCCGCCGGGCTCCTAAGTGCGCGGAGTGCGATAAGGGTGACACGCAACGCGGCGGTAGATCGAATTCTGCACGCGGTCGCGCCCGGGGCGGGAGTTGACCTTCGCGTTCTCAACGACTTGCTGGCCAACCGGCCGCGGCCGGAGGTGCTCCTGCCGCTGCTGGCGGACCGCGACCCGGAAACGGTACGCGCGGTCATCGTTTTTTTGGGAATGTTCGGCTCGCTGCGCGAGTGTCCGCTGCTGGCGCTCTGTTTGCAGCACCACGATCTGGCGGTGGTGCAGCTCGCGGAGTATTGCCTGTGGGCGATCTGGATGCGGAGCGGGTCGACCGAGGGGAACCGGCACCTGACGGAGGCCGTTCACGCGGGCCGCGTTGGAAACCACGAGGAAGCGGTCCGGACGCTGTGTGCACTCACCGCGCTCGAACCGGGTTTCTCCGAAGCCCATTTTCAACTCGGTTTGGCACTGGCGGCGTTGGAGCGCCACGACGAGGCCGTGCGGGCGTTTCGGCAGTCGCTGCGGTTGAATCCGTACCATTTCGCGGCGGCGGCGGCGCTGGGACATGCGCACGTGGCCCTGAACAATCTGCACGCGGCTCTCCAGGCTTACCGGCAGGCCGTCCGGATTCATCCCCACCTCGACGACATTCCGCAAGCGATTGGCGACCTCGAAATCCTGACCGGACGTGGCGCAACTGACCAGCGTTAGCCGCTGGCTGACGCTTGCCCGGGGGACCCAGTCGCTGACTCCAAGCGCCGGGCAAGTTCCTCTCCCCAGCGCGCCTGACCCCAGAGGTACTGTGTTGGATCACGCAGAATGAGCTGCTCCAAACCGCGCAGATAGCGCGCGGTGATGTAAGACACTGGGTCGGGCTGCCCCGCCCAGTCTTTGCTCTTGAAGACCTCGATCACGTCGATCTCAAAGTGAAACGGCCGGCGCGTGCGACGAATGCCGGCCACCACCACGTCGGCGTCAAAGCGCCACGCGAGCAGACCGACACTCTTGGGCACACGCGTGGGGAGTCCCAGAAACGTCCCTGGCAGGCCGCGGCGCTCGGCGTGATGGTCGGCGACGAGCGCGATCGTGCCGCCGGCCCGTAGGATCTCCGACAGCCGCGTTGAGGCGCGCTCGATCGGTACAAGCTCGCACCCGCTGCGCGCCCGGATGCGCCGCCGACAGGCATCAAAGTGGGCATTCGCATGTGGCAAGTAGACGGCGGCGGCGCGCACGCCGTTGAAGCCGAGAAAGACCGGCAGCAGATCGAACGGCCCATAGTACGCAGTGAGCAGGATGGCTGGCTGGCCGCGTGCCTGAGCCGCGAGCAGCTCGGTGAGGCGCGGTTCGGGGATACGTCCGCCATGCCGCAGATAGGTGCCAGGATGCAGGCAGCGGTGCGCCAGGAGCAGATCGGTCAGGTTCCAGACGCGATGTACGAAAGCCTGCTCGGCGATGCCGGGCACATCGGCGGCGGCAACGCTTGCGCCCAGTGCGGCACGACACTGGGCCGCGCTGCGTGTCCGTAGAGGTGGCAACAGCCGATACAACCAGCGCGCGAGCCACGCGCTGAGGGCGTAGGCTGTCCGCGGTCCCAGCACGGCGAAGTAGACCCCGAGCATCTGGCGGTGAAGATTGGCCAGGCCGAGTACGAGGCGGGTCCGCAAGGAGGGTTTCGGCGTGTCGGCCGCCAAGGCGTGCGTCGCGGGCACACCCGGCGGGCTGGAAGCGCCCACGCCGCTTAGCCGGACCCGCCGGGTCGTTTCACGCGGTGCACGAGCGTCTGGGCGGAGGTCTTGATGCCCTGGATAAGGCTCTTCAGGGCCTCGCGGTTGGGCGCGTACTCCATCGCCACATCGGTGTAGATCAGTCCCTGGTCGATCAGCTCGGCCAGCGATTGCGTGATGCTCCGCATGCCGCTGTGCGCGGCACCGGCGATGATCTCGGGCAGGTCGGTATCCTCGCCGGCACGGATCTTCTCTCTGACGAGGCCCTCGCCGATCAGCACCTCGCACGCTGGGACACGCGAGATTTTGGGGTCGATCGCGGGAACCAACCGCTGCGCACAGATCGCCTTCAGGCAGTTGGCTAGCGAGCTGCGCACGAAATTGTGTTGGTCCGGCGGGAAGAACTCGAGCATCCGGCCGAGCGACTGCATCGTATCAGCCGTGTGCAGCGTGCAGAAGACCAGGTGTCCGGTCTCCGCGGCCTGCAAGGCGGCCAGCAGCGTTTCGCGGTCGCGCATCTCGCCGATGAAGATCACATCCGGGTCCTGCCGCACGGCGCCGCGGAGCGCATCCGCAAATGACTGCACGTCCAGCCCCAGCTCCCGTTGGCTGACGATGGATTTCTTGGGAATGAACGTGTACTCGATCGGGTCCTCGATGCTGATGATGTTGAGGGCCTGCGTGGCGTTGATGTGATCGAGCATCGACGCCTGCGTGGTGCTCTTGCCGCACCCGGTGACGCCGCAGACGATGATGATGCCCTCGATGGTCTTCTCCGCGAGTGTCCGGTAGATGGGCGGCATGTGGAGCTCTTCGAAGCCCGGAATCACGCCCTTCACGCGGCGAATGGCGGCGTGCATCTGGTCGCACGAGCGATAGATGTTGATGCGAAACCGGTCGCCGCTGGGGAGGTTGTAGGCAAAGTCGAGCCCACCCTTCTCCTCCCAGATGGGCCGCCGGGCGCTCGGGATGATCGGATCCATCAGCTTCTCGATCATCCGCGAATTGACTTCCAGCACGCCGAGGTTGGTGCGGCGCAGATCGCCGCCGACTCGATAAACGGGCGGAATACCCGTCTTGAGGTGCAGGTCGCTGGCCCCGATGTCGGCCATTTTGTCGAGCAGCGGGATGATGGAATCGGGTGTCGGGGTTTGCATGCGGCTTCCTCGGAGTTGCGGCGGCCGGCCCGGCCGCGGGCGCGCCTGGCCGGCATCGCGCAG
>JAGVEP010000013.1 GCA_020058145.1 Phycisphaerae bacterium
CTAGGCGCATCGCCCACCCCGGTGTGGTCGGCTTTTTGCCGGGCTACCCGATTGCCGAGTCTCCGCAACGAGCGGGCCAACGTAGCGTTGTAGTACTAGCATAGGGTTTCGTGTGTACCGCGCGCGATCAGAACCGCGCGCGCCCGCGAGCGCACGGCCGCGCTGCCCTGAAACGGTGTGACATGAAGACGCTTCGCCTGGTTTTGTCGTCAAGTCTCCTGGTCGCGGCAGTTTCTTTCTTGGCACCGCCCGCGGCCGCCTGCACCAACCTGCTGGTCACCAAGGGGGCCTCCGCCGACGGCGCCGTGCTGATCACGTACACCTGCGACGGCGAATTTCACCCGCACTTACGCTACACGCCCGCCGCGGACTACCCCGCAGGCACCCTGCTCGACGTCAAGAATTGGGGTGGCAAGCTCGGCGGACAGATCACGCAAGTCCCGCACACCTACGCCGTCGTCGGCCTGATGAACGAACACCAACTCGCCATCGGCGAGACGACCTTTGACGGCCGCGCGGAACTGGAGAACCCCGCCGGCCTGCTGCACTATTGGGATTTGATGCGTCTGGCGCTCCAACGTGCCAAGACCGCCCGCGAAGCGATCAAGGTCATGACCGACCTGGTGGCCGAGTACGGCTACCGCGACACCGGCGAGTCCATTTCCATCGCCGACACCCAGGAAGCCTGGATTCTGGAGCTGATCGGCCCCGGGCCCGGCGGCACGGGTGCCCTGTGGGTCGCCGTGCGCGTCCCGGACGGCATGATCTCCGCCCACGCGAACAAGGCCCGCGTCGGCGAGTTTCCGCGGAGCGATCCCGAAAACTGCGTCTACGCCGACAACGTCGTCTCGTTCGCAGTCGAAAAAGGCTACTACGACCCGAACGCCGGCCAGCCCTTCCGCTTCTGCGATGTCTACTGCCCGCCGACGCCGAAGAACCGGCGCTACGGCGAAACACGCGTCTGGAGCCTCTTCCGCCGCGCGGCCCCGTCGCTCAACCTCTCGCCGGACTATCACCGCGGCGTCGCGGAGGCGCAGCCGTACCCACTGTGGATCAAACCGGACAAGAAGCTGTCCGTCGCGGACGTGTTCGCCCTGATGCGCGATCACTACGAGGGCACCGATTTCGATATGACCCAGGGCCTCGACGCGGGGCCCTACGGCACACCGCTCCGCAGCCGGCCGATCGATTGGAAAGTCGACGGCGTCGCCCATGCGTGGGAGCGCCCCATCTCGACGCAGCAAACCGGCTTCTCCTTCGTCTCCCAGTCGCGCGCCGGACTGCCCGATCCCATCGGCGGCGTGCTCTGGTACGGCGTCGACGACACGTATTTCACGTGCTATGTGCCGCTTTACTGCGGCATCAACGCCGTGCCCGAGTCGTTCGCGACCGGCCAGCTCAGCAAATTCTCGTGGGACTCGGCGTGGTGGGTGTTCAATTTCGTCGCCAATTTCGCCAATCTCCGCTACAGCGACATGAAAGCCGACATCCAGGCCGTGCAGCGTGACCTCGAAGGCCAGTTCCTTGCACTTCAGCCGGCGGTCGAGGCAACGGCGGTGCACCTTGCGAAAACCGACCCGGCGCTGCTGACGCGCTACCTGACCGACTATTCCGTCACTCGCGGGGACCTGGTCGTCAAACGCTGGCGTCAGCTCGGCGAGCGGCTGATCGCCAAATACAACGACGGCTACGTGCAGGACGACAAGGGCGCGGCGCAGGAACAGGGCTGCCCCGACGGTTGGCTGCGGCAAGTCATCAAGGAGCGGCCGGAACAGTTCAAGCTGCCGGAGAAACCCGCGGATACGCCGGAATCGAAGCTGGTGGATTGAAATCGTTCGGAACACGCTGGGCGGTGCGCGGTCCGAAAGCTAACATGCGAGTATCGAGTGGAGGTTCGCTATGACCTTGAAGATCGACATGTCGCGCGACCAACTCGAGCGCTTCCTCGAGGCCGCCCGAGACCTGGGGGTCAAGCCCGAGGAGTTAGCCAGGGCGGTCGTCATCGATCTGGTCGAACAGCCGCGTGAGGATTTCGAGCGGGCGGCGGAATTCGTGCTGCGAAAGAACCGGGACCTGTACGAACGGCTGAAGTGAGCCTCGCCGGGCGCGGCCCTCAACTCGCTCTTCGCTATGCGCCACTCGCTACTTCTTACACCACCGCTCTAACCACCCCAGCACCGTCTCATGCCACTGAATGCTGTTCGCCGGCTTGAGCACCCAGTGATTCTCGTCGGGGAAATACAGCAGCTTGCTCGGCACCCCGCGGCGTTGGAGTGCGGTGAACGTCGCGAGCCCCTGCGTATCCGCGACGCGAAAATCCCGACCGCCGTGAATGACCAGCGTCGGCGTCTTCCACTTGTGTACATGGTCAATCGGGTTGTGCCGGGCGTACGCCTCGGGCAGCTCCCAGGGCGGGCCGCCGTACTCCCACTCCGGGAACCACAACTCCTCGGTATCGAAGTACGCCATACGTTCGTCGAGATTGCCGTCGTGGCAAACGAGGCAGCGGAACCGACCGGGCCAAACGCCGTGAATCCAGTTGATCATGTAGCCGCCATAAGACGCCCCCAACGCGGCGACGCGCCGGCCGTCCAGCCACGGATAGCGTTCGAGCGCAGCGGCGAGACCCTTCTGCAGGTCCTCCAGCGGCCGATCACCCCAGTGACCGCTGATCGCGTCGGTAAACGCCTGGCCGTAGCCGGTCGAGCCGTGGAAATCGATCATCACCGCTGCGTAGCCCGCGCCAGCGTACACCTGTGGATTCCAGCGATAGTGGAAATCGCTGCCGAAGGACCCCTGCGGACCACCATGAACGAGAAAGGCGACCGGGTACTTCTTCCTGGGGCTGAAATCGACGGGCTTGACGATCCATGCGTACACCGGCTCGTCGTTCCAGCCCGTGAACGTGAACTGTTCGGAGTCGCCCAGGCGAACGGACGCAAGTCTGGACGCGTTGATCCGCGTGATGGCCCGCGCTCGGCCGCCGTCCGCGGCGATCGTGCGCAACTCCACCGGGCTGCGCAGATGACAAAGGCCGTACACGACGCGCTCACCGGCAACCGCGATCTCCGCGACCTTCCCCGCGCCGACCAGCGTCCGCACGCGCCCCGTCTGCACGTCCACCGTAAACAACGGGTGGTGCCCAAGGTGGTCCGCGTGCGTGTAAATCGTCTGGCTGTCCTGTGACCACACGATCTTGCGCGGCGAACGGTCCCAATCCTCGGTCAGAACTTGTGGGCGCCCATTCGGCCAGCGCTTGAGGACGATGCGGTAGCGGTCGGATTCAAATCCCGGCCGTGTCATCGCCAGGTACGCGAGCGTCTTGCCGTCTGGCGAGAAGGTCGGTTGCGTCACCGTCGCGCCGCGACCATCCACAATCACGCGCGGCTTTTTCTTGCCAGCGAGCGGTGCCAGGAACAGGTCGAAGTGCGTGGACCACGCCTCCTTGCGGCCCACGTTCCGCGCCGCAAACACCACCGCGCGCCCGTCCGGCGTGAACGTGAACTCCTCCGCACCGCCAAACGGCTTCGACGGGCAGTCGGCGTCCAGGCCTCTCATCAAGTCGGCCAAAATCCCTCCCGTCCGAGCCCCACGCGCAAGCGTGGGGTGGGAACCCCCGGCTTGCGCCGGAGGCTCGGACGGCATGTTTTCTGAATCAGCCGGCACGACAAACAGGTGTGCTCGCCGCCCGTCCTTCCAGGTATCCCAGTGCCGGATAAAGAGTCGGTCGTAGACCTTCCCGGTGCGCTTCTGTTTGGCCACCTCGTCAAGGCGCTGTTTGGTTTCCTCGGGCGTGACGCCGGGAAATACCTCCAGGCTCACGACGAGGTGCTTGCCGGTCGGCGAAACGGCAAAAACGCCGACGTCAAGCGGCAGCTTGGTGACCTGCACGGCCTCGCCGCCATCGGCCGCGATGCGCCACACTTGTGACGAGTCGGCACGCCCAGATAAGAAGTAAATCCACCGTCCGTCCGGCGACCAACGCGGGTGCTGACTGCCGGCCGCGTGCGAAGTCAGCCGCCGCAGGCCCGTGCCATCGACGTTAACGAGCCACAAATCGTTGCGACCCTTGTTCGCTTCCAGGTCCGTCGCGCGGACCGTGAACACGACGCGCGGGCTGTCGGACGCGGCGTGTACATCGCTGACGCGGTGCAGCGCGACGAGGTCGCAAGCTGAAAAGGGCCGTGTTGGCGCGCGGCCAGCGCGCGACTTTCTGCGGATTAACATGAATAAGCCCCGTGCACTTACGCTTCCAGCAACATCCGCGCGGGCTCTTCCACGCATTCCTTGATTCGCTTGAGGAAGCCGACCGACTCGCGGCCATCGATGCTGCGATGGTCATAGGTCAACGCAATGTACATCATTGGGCGGATCACCACTTGCCCCTCGCGCGCCACCGGACGCTCTTGAAGCGTGTGCAGGCCGAGAATCGCACTCTGTGGCGGGTTGATGATCGGCGTCGCCAGCAACGAGCCGAAAACGCCGCCGTTGGTAATGGTGAATGTGCCACCTTGCAGTTCCGCGACCGTGATCTTGCGGTCGCGGGCACGCCCCGCGAGGTCGCCGATCGCCTGCTCGATCTCCGCAAAGCCCAGCCGCTCGGCGCCGCGTAGGACGGGGACGACGAGACCGTGATCCGTGCTCACCGCGACGCCGATGTCGTAGTAGTTCTTGTAGACCACGTCCGTACCGCGGATTTCCGCATTCACCGCCGGGAACCGCTTGAGGGCGTCAATCGCCGCCTTGACAAAGAAGGACATCAGCCCGAGCTTGACCTCATAGCGTTTCTGGAATTCCTCCCCGCGCTCCTGCCGCAGCCGCAAGACGGCCGACATGTCCACCTCGTTGAAGGTGGTAAGCATGGCCATGGTCTGCTGGGCTTCGACGAGGCACTGCGCGATCCGCCGGCGGAGCATCGTCATCGGGACGGTTTCTTCGTGCCGATCGCCGTCCGTAGCTCCGCTCCCTTCCAAGGAGGGGCCTGGCGGACTCGCGGCCACGTGGCGCTGGACGTCCTCTTTGAGCAGACGCCCGCCGGGACCCGTGGCGGCGACCGCGGATGCGGACAATCCTGCTTCCGCCAAAGCCCGCCTGGCTGCGGGCATGACGCGAGTTTCAGCGGCCACCGGCACGGGTACGGGCGCAGACTTGGCCTTCGACGCCACGGCGGGAGCGTGGGCTGGCACAACCGCCGCAGGCCGCGCGGCCTCTTCGAGCAGCGCGATCACCGCGCCGACCGGCACGACTTCACCGACCTGCTTGAGCCGACGGGTGAGGAAGCCGCTGACCGGCGCGGGCAGTTCCATCGAGGCCTTGTCGGTCTCGATCTCGACGAGGGCCTCGTCGCGTTCGACGTAGTCGCCCTCGGCCTTGAGCCACTCGCCAATCTGCACTTCGGTGATCGACTCACCGGCGGAAGGGACTTTGAGTTCGACGGCCATGTCCGCAATCTCCCGTCACCGTAGGGTGGGCACTGCCCACCGAGAGTTCTTGTCTGGTGGGCAGTGCCCACCGAGCATCCTTGTTTGGTGGGCAGTGCCCACCCTACGGATTCGCGAGCGCCTGGGCGATCAGCCGCTCCTGCTCCAGCTTGTAACTCGCCGCCGAGCCGGACGCCGGGCTCGCCGACGCCGGCCGCGTGACGCGCTCCAGCGGCCAGCGGCCCTGCAACGTATCTCCGCATCTTATGCGGAAGTATGGCCACGCGCCCATGTTCTCGGGTTCTTCCTGGACCCAGCAGACCGGCGTGCCGTCGCGATACGCTGCCAGCGCTGCCGCCAGCGCCTCATCCGCCAGCGGGTAGAACTGCTCCACGCGCACCAGGGCCACGTCGTCCCGCTGCTGCGCCTGCCGTGCCGCCTGCAATTCGTAGAAGACCTTGCCGCTGCACAGCAGCACACGCCGCACGCGGCTCGCGTCCGCCGCCGCGTCGGGAATCACCCGCTGAAAGCGCCCGGCCGCCAGTTCGTCCAGCGACGAAACCGCCTGCGGGTGCCGCAAGAGGCTCTTGGGCGTCAGAATCACCAGCGGCTTGCGCCACGGACGCCGCACTTGCCGCCGCAGGAGATGGAACATCTGCGCCGGGGTGCTCGGGCAGGTGATCTGCATGTTGTCCTCGGCGGCCAGCGACAGGAATCGCTCCAGGCGGGCACTCGAATGCTCCGGACCCTGGCCTTCCTGCCCGTGCGGCAACAGCAGCACGAGCCCACTCAGGCTGAACCACTTGTCTTCCGCGCACGCGAGGAACTGGTCCACGAGGACCTGGGCGGTATTCACGAAATCGCCGAACTGGGCCTCCCACATCACCAGTGCGTCGGGGTAAGCGATGCTGTAGCCATACTCGAAGCCCACGACACCCGCTTCCGAGAGCGGACTGTTGCAGACCTCGAACGGAGCCTGATCCGGGGTGACACGTTGGAGCGGCGTGTACGGGCGGCCATCCTCGTAATCGTACAGAATCGCGTGGCGGTGGCTGAATGTGCCGCGGGCGGAATCCTGGCCACTCAGCCGCACCCTCGTCCCCTCCGTCACGAGGGTCGCAAACGCCAGCGCCTCGCCCGCGGCCCAGTCGAGCGGCCTGGCGCCGTCGGCCTGCTGCCGCCGCTGTTCGAGCATGCGCTTGAGCTTCGGATGCGGGCGAAACTCGTCGGGCACACGTGACTGAGCTTCCAGCAGTTCGGCGAGTCGCGGCCGCGGCACACCCGTGTCGACCTCCGGCACGTCCGCGTCCGGCCCGCCACGGTACGCGCTCCAGATGCGCCCCAAGATGCTCGGGCGGACCGCGACCGTTGCTCCATCCGTCCGCGCACCCGCGAGTTCGTGCTCCAGGAAGGCCCGCCGCGCGGCTGCGATATGATCCGCTTCCTCCCGCGTGACGCCGCCAAGCTGCAGCAGGTGGTCGAGATAGCCGTCGCGGACGGTCTTGCGGGCCGCGATCCGCCGATAGAGCACCGGTTGCGTGAACGACGGCTCGTCCGTCTCGTTGTGCCCGTGGCGGCGATAGCTGTACATGTCAATGACCACGTCGCGGCGAAAGGCGCGGCGAAAATCGAGCGCGACGCGCACGACCTGGGCGACGGCCTCGGGGTCCTCACCGTTGACGTGGAAAATCGGGCTTTGGAGCATTTTGGCGAGATCGGTGGCATACATGCACGAGCGGCCTTCCGCGGGCGTCGTCGTGAAACCGAGCTGGTTGTTAACCACCACGTGCAGGGTGCCGCCGCAACGATAGCCGTCGAGTTCGCTGAGGTTCAGCGTCTCCTGCACGATGCCCTCGCCGGCGAACGCGGCGTCGCCGTGAATGAGCACGGCCAGGCTCCGCTCGCGATTCGCGTCACCGAGGCGATCCTGCTTGGCACGCGTGCGACCCAGAACCACGGGATTGACGAATTCGAGGTGGCTCGGGTTGAAGCACAGGGCCAGGTGCAGCTTGTGCCCGGCCGCGGTGGTCCAATCGCCGTGGTAACCCTGGTGGTACTTCACGTCGCCGCGGCCGATGAAGAGTTCCGCGTCCAGGTCCTCGAATTGGCGGAAGATCTCGCGTGGGCTCTTGCCCATGATGTTGGCCAGGACGTTGAGCCGCCCGCGGTGGGCCATGCCGATGACGATTTCCGCAATGCCATGTCCGCTGGCGTGCTCGATCGCGAGGTCGAGCAACGGGATCAGGCTCTCGGCACCTTCGAGCGAGAAGCGTTTGGCCCCGATGTACTTCTTCTGAATGAATTCCTCGAACATCACCGCATCGGTGAGCCGCGTCAGGATGCGGAGTTGTTCGGCCCGCGTCAGGGCGAGCCGATTCTGCGTGCCCTCCATCCGCTCCTGAAGCCAGTGCCGCAGCTCGAGGGAGTCAATGTGCATGAACTGCACGCCGATCGAGCGACAGTAGGTGTTCCGCAGCAGAAAGAGGATTTCGCGCAGCGTGCGGACGGGGGCGCCGCGGATGGTGCGGGCCGAAAACGGGCGATTAAGGTCGTCGCGCGTGAAGCCGTAGTAAGAGGTCCGCAGTTCGGGACACATCGGCCGCGGGTGGTGCAGCGGATCGACGGCGGCAATAATGTGCCCGCGGACACGATAGGCACGCACGAGCTGGTCCACGCGGTCCTGGCGCGCGTCCACCGGCGCGGCGGGGGCCAAATCGCCGTTGCCACCGCGCGGCGCGGGTGGGTTGAAAATGCTGGTGGGCCGAAACGTCGGGCCGAGACGCGAAACGGGCCCGAAGGGATCACCGGCGGGCAAGCCCTCGAAATACTGCCGCCATTCGGCCGCCACCGCGGCGGGGTTACGCAAGTACTCGGCGTAAAGCTGTTCAACGAAATCCAGGTTGCCCGGGTTGAGGGCAGATGCGGGATCGTTCATGCGCGCGTCTCGGCCAGGCCAGGCCGGCGGGACGCCTGCGCGTCCCCTGCTGCTCGGCCGCGAGAGGATTATAGTCGTCCGAGTTCGGCACATGGTGTCGGCGCACCGGGACGGACGCCACACGCCTCACCCCTTCAGCCGCTGCACCTCCGCCGTCAGCGCGGGCACGACCTTGAACACGTCCGCGACAATGCCGTAGTCGGCGAGCTTGAAGATCGGGGCTTCCTTGTCGGTGTTGATTGCAACGATGACCTTGCTGCCGCGCATACCGGCCAGATGCTGAATCGCCCCGCTGATGCCGCAGGCAATGTACAGCCGCGGGGTCACCGTCTTGCCCGTCAGCCCAACCTGCCGGCTGTGCGGCTGATAACCCGCGTCGCACGCGGCGCGCGAGGCGCCGACGGCGGCGTCCAGCTCCTGCGCCAGCTCGTAGAGGATCTTGAAGTTGTCCTCGCTCTTCAGCGCGCGACCGCCGGAGACGATGATGTCCGCCTCGGTCACATCCTTGACCGCTCCGGCGCTGCGGGCGATTTCCTGAACGTTGATGCGGTCGTCGCCGGGCCCCGGAGTGTAAGCGAGGGCCGCGCGGGCCGCGCCGCTGCCGCCGGCGGGGGCGGAAAACGTGTTCGGTCGCACCGACGCGATCGCGAGCCGGTCCTCGGGGAAGCTCACGTGGCAGAACGCCTTGCCGTTGTACACCGGCCGGCGAACGTCGAGCGCGCCGTCGCCGGAGATCGTCAACTCGACCACGTCGGTCGCCAGGGCCGCCTGGGTTTTGACGGCCACGCGCGGCGCCAGGTCGCGGCCCATGAATGTCGCCGCCAGCAAGACGATTCGCGGCTCGACGTTTGCGATCGCCGTAGCGAGTGCCGTCCGATAACGCACGGCAGAGTAGAGTCCGAGTTGCGGAGCGCTAACCGCAATGATGCGATCGACGCCGGTCTTCTCGACCGCCGCCATGGCGTTATCGAGTTTATCGCCGATGAGGCAGGCGACGACTTTCCCGCCGGTCGTCGCCGCCAGCGCTTTCGCGGGCATGACGAGCTGCAACGCCGCGGGGTGAACTACGTCATTTCGCTGTTCCGCAAAGACGAGGATGTCGTTGGTCATGAAAAAAGCTCTCAGCTATCAGCCATCACCCCTGCCGCGCCCACGACAATTCTGGAGATTGGACGCCAGCCAGCCTTCGACGGCCGACCAGGAGGTCGGCCGCTGCAGTCCTGTGACACCGGCATCTTGCCGGTGTCCTACGGCCGACCAGGAGGTCGGCCGCTACCTCGGCCGGTACAGAGCCCGGCCGCTACGGGATTAGATAGCCTTCGCTTCTTCCCGCAGCAGCCGCACGAGCTCCTTGGCCGCCTGATCGGGCTCGCCGGCGATCAGCTTGCCCGCCGGCCGCGCCGGCGGCGGCTGAAACGTGTGCAGGGCCGTGCCGCCTACCCGCCCCACCGCCTCGGCCAGGCCCGGCACGTCCGCCGCCTTGACCACTTTGACCGGCTTCTTCTTGGCTTTCATCAGATTGGGCAGCGACGGGTAACGCATCTCGCACAAACCCTTGTCCGCGGTCACCACCGCGGGCAGCGCGAGCTGCACCACCTCTTCCGCCCCCTCGATTCGCCGCCGGGCAACAAACGACTTGCCATCCGCGGCGAACTCGAGCTTGACGGTCGCGCCGACGTGCGGCCAATCGAGCGCCTCGGCCAGCGCGGGCCCGAGTTGCCCGCTGTCGAGGTCGATTTCCTGCTTGCCGAGCAGGATCAGGTCGTAGCCGCCGCCCTGGACGACGGCGGCGATCAGGGCCGCCATCTGCAATTCATCGAGCGCGGTGAACGCATCGTCCTGAAGGTGCATGCCGTCGTCGGCACCGACCGCCAGGGCGGTCCGCAGTGCTTCCGCGGCGGTCGCGGGGCCGACGATGAGCGCTGTCACGCTTTGCACGTCCGGCCGCTTCTCGCGCAGCAGCACCGCTTGCTCGATGGCGAACTCGTCAAACGGATTGACGACCATCTTGACCCCGGTCCGCTCGATATCCTTGGCGTCCGGACGGATCTTGATCGTCGTCGTCGAGTCGGGGACCTGCCGCACGAGCACCAGAATCTTCATACGCGCCTCCGGTACACGAACCCATGCACGTGTCTGGAAAATCGGGATCATAGCGGCGGTGCGGCGGGGAAAAAAGTGCCCCACCGAACCGCAGGCGGCTTTGGGTGTAGCCCAAACCTGTGGCCGAAAGCTTGCCGTCCGAGCCCCCGGCGCGAGCCCTTGTCATTACCCACATCTCGGTGCGCCCCCGAGGGCCAGCCGGGCACCGCAGGTCATCAAATCCAGGTCCCGCCAGCCACGCCACAACGTCTGCCAGCCCGGCTCGCCATCGCGGCGGCGAGCCAGGAATCCACCCAGCTTCGCCACCTCGCGCCAAAACTCGCCCGCCGACGTCTGCGGGTCCACCGTCAGCGTCGTGTGCAACAGAACCCCCCCACCCGCCGCCATCGCCGATCGGCCCCAGACCGGCCCGCGCCCGCGGCCCGCGGTAATCCACCTGCGAGCCGTCCTGAATGTGCAACACCACCGCC
>JAGVEP010000444.1 GCA_020058145.1 Phycisphaerae bacterium
CCGCCGCCCGCAGCACGATCTTCGCCCGCAGCACCCGGCGCGCGGGCGTGCTGCGTCCGCGCGACCAGCGTTCGAGCGTCTGTCGCTCCACGGCACTCAACGTGATAGAAATCGCCACGCGCATCGGTCGCATCCTCCTTACAAAGAACGCAACCGGCCAGGCGTTTATAATATTACATAATTATGACACACTACACTAGAGGGAGGGCAGGGTGGGGGTTGTGGCGTGGGGCGTTTTGACCATCCCCCGACCCTTCCCTGCGAGGGAGGGGGGTTATGTTAGACGCTCTTGGACGCACGCTGGAGTCGCCTGCAATTCGAAGCATCTGGAACTCCGACCTCGCAATCTTGAACTCAGAACTCTCTTCACGCCCGGCTGTCCCACGTCGGTTCCGCCGCGCCGGCGGCCTGATTTTGGTAGCGGGCCATGACGAAGAACACGTCGGACAGGCGATTCAGGTATCGAATCAACTCCGAACCCACGGGTTCCAACGCGGCGAGGCCGACCACTTCGCGTTCGGCCCGTCGACAGACGGTGCGCGCGACGTGCAAATGGGCCGCGGGCGGCGTGCCACCGGGCAGGACGAAGTTCTTAAGCGGCGGGAGCTTCTGATTCAACTCGTCGCTCAGCGTTTCCAACTCCGCCACGTGCCGCGCCTCCATCCGTGGACCCCGATGCTTCCCCCGGTCGGCGTCCGGAATGCACAGCTCCGCACCAACGTGAAACAGGTCATTCTGAATCCGCCGTAGCGGGTCGACCAGTTCCGGCGTCACGCCGCTCGTCAAGACGACGCCCAGCACGGCGTTCAGTTCGTCGACGGTGCCGTAGGCGGCGATGCGTGGCGACGATTTGGGCACGCGCCGGCCGCTGCCGAGCGCGGTCGTGCCGTCGTCGCCGGTGCGGGTGGTGACTTTGGTGATGCGGGGCATGCAGGTCCTCGCGCGTGGCGCTGCCGAGACAGTGTAGCGTGGCCCGGCTGCTGCGGCACCCGGGGTCAGAGCCGCGACTGTCAGGGGGCGGAGCGATGTGGCGACTCGCCTCCGTCCCGGCCGAGCGAGTAGCCGGGCTCAGCCCCGGTCGACGTGGCGACCGAGGGCTCGCGGCGCGTTAGAATACAATCAAAATGGGTACTTTGCTCCGGATTAAGCGCCTGGTGCTGCGTGGCTGCGTCCGTTTCACCGAGCAGGCCCGCGACGAGATGGACCGGGACGGCTTGAACGCCGGAGACGTGGCCGAATCGATCGTCAACGCGCAGTCGATCGACAAGACGCCGCGGTCGCGCGGCCGCTGGCGGCGACACGCAGAGGAGAAACTCTATGTCATCAAGAGCTTCAGCTACAACGGGACGCTCATCTACACCAAAGGGACGATTGTCCGGGAAGAAGACCACGAAGTCTTCTACATCTTCGTCGCGGCGAAAATCGCGACCGTCGGCAACTGAAACGCGCGGCCCGACTGTCTGCATTGCCTGCGGCTCCAAGCGTGTGCGGCGCCAACGGGTCACGGTCCGGCTGCGAAGATCCTCTGCGGTGGTCGAAGTTGAGGCCGAAGTCTGCCCGAATTGCGGTGAGCGTTACTACGACCTGGAAGCGATGCGGAAAATCGAGGCGGCCGGGTGCGGCACGACAGCTTCCTAGGTGCGCCAATACGAAGGCCCGACCCCGTCCGTCAGAAGGGATGGGGCATCCGAAGTCGCGATTCTCGATTCTGCCGCGCATTTCGCTCTTCCGAGTAAAATAGCTGCATGGTTTCGCGACCCCGTATTGGTCCATTACCACCGGTTCGCAGGAAACGGCCGCCGCGCGCCGCGCCCACCCGACGTCCGCCGCGGCCGGCTCCGCCGCGGCTGCAGATTAGCTCGATCCTGGCCTGGGCGGACGAACACCACCTACGGATCGGGGACTGGCCCTTCTCGACTAGCGGCGAGGTGCGGTACGCCCCGGGAATCACATGGAAGATGATCGACGCCGCGCTGCGCTATGGCTATCACGGCTGCCGGCCCGGGGGCTCGCTAGCGGCCCTCCTCTACAAGCACCGCGGCAAGCGACCGATCGTGCAGGTGCCGCAGACGCCGCTCACGGTGTCCGGTATCTTGGCCTGGGCCGATGCTTTTCATCAGCGCACCGGGCGCTGGCCGATGGGAACCTCCGGGCTGGTGGCGGACGGGCAGACCGACACATGGGACCGGGTGGACCGGGCGCTGCGGTTGGGCGAGCGCGGCCTTCCGGCCGGCGACTCGCTGCCGAGGTTGCTGGCGCGCGTTCACGGCGTTCGTCACACCGTCTTGCGACCGCCTCTGACCAGCCCGCAGATTCTGGCCTGGGCCGACGAGTACCACGCGCGGAATGGTCGCTGGCCGAGCCGCGGGAGTGGCAAAGTGGCCGGCGCGGCTGAGGAGGACTGGGCGCTGATCGACGGGGCGCTGCATCAGGGCCGCCGCGGGTTGCCGGGCAACAGCTCCCTCGCGAAACTGCTGATCCGGCATCGGGGACACCAGGACCGATTCGACTTGCCACCGCTTACAGCGGCCCAGATCCTGGCCTGGGCCGACGCGCATCATCAGCGCACGGGCCAGCGGCCAACCGTGAGCAGCGGCGAGGTTCCTGAGGCGCCCGAGGAGACCTGGGCAAGAATTGATGGGGCACTACGGACGGGTTCCCGGGGCCTGCGGGAGAGAAACTCGCTGACCCGGTTTCTCGTGAAGTACGGTCGACTGCCGTACACCGAACTGCCATCGGCGCGTGTGCCGGGTCCGCCTCTGACGAATGAACAGATCCTCGGCTGGGCCGATGAATTTCATCGTCGGCACGGCCACTGGCCTTCGCTCGGGTCGGGCCAAATTCCCGGCACGACCGACACGTGGCGGTCGGTGGACAGTGCCTTGCGGATAGGGAGCCGTGGGCTCTTGGACTGCACGTCGGTTGCCCGACTACTGGAGAAAGAGCGCGGCGTGGTTCCCGTGAATCGCCAGCCGCGGCTTACCCCGCGGGATATTCTCGCCTGGGCGGACGCCTATCATGAGCGCACCGGGCGCTGGCCCATGGACAAGTCCGGCGTGATCCCGGAAGATCCGGGTCGACACAATTGGCGGGCCATCGATGCAGCGCTGCGGGAAGGACTGCGGGGGATGCCCGGCGGGGACTCGATCAAGAGATTGCTGGTACGAAATCATCGCGTTCCACCCACGAAGCCGCTCACGGTCGCGCGGATTCTTTCTTGGGCGGACCAGTTCCATCGCCGAACCGGCTGCTGGCCAAAGGTCGCTTCTGGTCCCATTGAAGGCCAGCACGACACCTGGTGGTCCGTGGACGGTGCCCTGCGCCAGGGGAACCGGAGTTTGCCCGGCGGGTCTTCTCTGGCGCTGCTGTTGGAGAAGGAGCGCAACGCGGTGCATCGGCGACATCGCCCGCAGCTCACGACGCGCCGGGTCCTGAATTGGGCTGACGCCCACTACCGACGAAAGAAGGAATGGCCGACTGTCAAGTCCGGTTCGATTCCCGAGGCACCGGGCGAAACCTGGTTGGGCGTGGACAACTGCCTGCGAAAAGGACTGCGGGGTGCGCCTGGCAAGGACACGCTGCTGCAGTTCCTGTTTCGCAACGGACGCGTTCCGGCCGAGGATAGCCGGATCAAACGGCTGGGCACGATGAGGCTCGTGGCACTGGCCAATCGCCGTCCGATTTGATTCAATGCCAAGAGCGAACATCGCTAAAGAGGACCGGCAGCCTGCGGCTCGGCCGCCCAAACGAAAGCCCCACCCCTTCCATCAGAAGGGATGGGGCATAAAAGCTCATTCATCGGCTACGGCCGACACGGCGGTCGGCCGCTACATTCTTACACCAAGCCTTGATCCAGCATCGACGTCGCGACCTTCAGGAAGCCCGCGATGTTGGCACCATTCACGTAGTTGCCCGGCGTGCCGTAGGCTTCGGCCGTCTTCCGGCAATTCTCGTGGATGTTAATCATGATATTGTGCAGCCGCTGGTCGACTTCCTCACGGCTCCAGCTCAGCCGCATAGCATTCTGCGACATTTCGAGGCCGGAGGTGGCGACGCCGCCCGCGTTGGCCGCCTTGCCGGGGCCGTACAACGTCTTGCTCTCGATGAAAACGCTGACGCCTTCCGGGGTGGTCGGCATGTTCGCACCTTCCGAAACGCAGAAGCAGCCGCTTTTGACCAGGTTGTTGGCGTCGACGGCGTTGATCTCGTTCTGCGTGGCACCCGGCAGCGCGACCTCGCACTTGACCTGCCAGATCGGGTTGCCCTTGGTCGCGAACGTCGCCGCGTCGGTCGCCTGGAAGTGGGCCTTCGGATACTTGCTGGTGTATTCCTTGATCCGGCCACGCTTGTTGTTCTTGAGATCCATGACGAACGCGAGCTTCTCGGCGTTGATGCCTTCCTCGTCGACGATGAAGCCGTTCGAGTCGGAGACGGTTAGCGGCTTGCCGCCGAGCTGGATGACCTTCTCGGTCGCGTACTGGGCGACATTGCCGGAGCCGCTGACCACGCAGCGCATGCCCTTCATGCTCTTGCCGCGGCTCTTGAGCATTTCCTCGGCGAAGTAGACCTGGCCGTAGCCGGTGGCCTCGGGCCGGATGAGCGAGCCGCCCCAGTTCAGGCCCTTGCCGGTGAGCACGCCTTCGAACTTGCGGGTGAGCTTCTTGTACTGGCCGAAGAGGAAGCCGATTTCGCGGCCGCCCACGCCGATGTCACCAGCGGGAACGTCGACGTACTCGCCGATGTGGCGATAGAGCTCGTTCATGAAGCTCTGGCAGAAGCGCATGACTTCGCGATCGCTCTTGCCCTTGGGGTCGAAATCCGACCCGCCCTTGCCGCCGCCCATGGGCAGCGTGGTCAGGGCGTTTTTCAAAACCTGCTCGAAGCCGAGGAACTTGATGATGCCGAGGTTGACGGAGGGGTGGAAGCGGAGGCCGCCCTTGTAGGGTCCGATCGCCGAGTTGAACTCGACGCGCATGCCGCGATTGACGTGGATTTCGCCCCGGTCGTCTTCCCACGGTACGCGGAACATGACGACGCGCTCGGGCTCGACCATGCGATCCAGAATCTTGGCCTTGCGGAACTCGGGGTGCCGGTCGAGGCACGTTTCGAGCGACTCCACCACCTCTTGAACCGCCTGATGGAACTCCTTCTGCTCGGGGTTCTTGGCGATTACATCTGCCATGAAATCCTTGACGAACGTCGACATACGCATCTCCGTGAACGTTAATGACCTGCCGGCGGCGCGCCCCAAGCGGAGCGAGCCTGCGGCACATACTGGAACTGGAGCGGCTTACGCACCGCTGCCAGGCCGGCAGCGCGCCGGCAGACACTAATCTCGATGGTTAGCCGGACTGCCTTAGTCCCACAGCCGGGCATGTTCTGGGCGATCCGGCACCCACGGCCAAATCCGCGAGTCAATGAGTCTCGCCGGCATACTCCGGGAGACCTCCGGTCTTGCTCCAGGCGGCAGGTCATCGCCGAGGTAACTTCCGCCGCCGGCTTTCCCGGCGGGCTGGCGCCACGCAGGAAAGATTAACATTGTGCCACAGACCCGGCCGATTTTCAAGTACCCGCGACAGAAGATTGTGTGGATTGTGTCGCCGGTTTGTCCGGAACAATTTTACTCGCGAAAAGCCCCCGGGCCGGGGCCACCGTGCCACGCAAGGGAATCCGTTTGGTTCCCGGCACTCGCGGACATATAATGCGGTGGCATGAAAGTCCACGATCCCATTCGGCTCGCCTTGATCTGCCTCGTCTTGGGGTGCCCTCTGGTCTGCGCCGGCGGTTCTCTTGACGACTGCTGCGATGAGGGCGGCTCCAACGGAGGTCCGCCAAACACCAACGAGGAGTGCTTCTGTTCCGGCCTCCTCCTGCCCGCGTCGTGGCCGACGACCGTCCCCCTCGACTTTGCACCGCTTCTGTGGCTGGACCGCGGGGATTCAGCGGCTGCCTTGCGCCTCGACCAGGCGGCAGTCGCCGCTTTTTTCGGACCTCCTCCTGATCTACCGCCAGATCGCAGGCCGCTGCCACTTCTGATTTGATTTTCCTCCTGTGAGCCGTTGTCACAGCGTGCCGAGCCCGTGTCACGGGTCTCGGCTGAGCGCATTGTCCGCGCAGTCGCCTTGCGCGGACCTTTGAAGAGGAAAAAATCCCATGAGATTGCTTGTTGCCGTAGCCTTGTCCGCTTTGACGGGAGCTGGGGGAACGTATTGGTACCTGGCGGGAACCGCCCGCGCTGCTCCGGCAGCGCCGCAGCCTGCCGCCGCCGCCTACTGCACAACGCACCAGTTGCCGGAGGCGGAATGTCCGTTCTGTAACCCGGAATTGGTCGCCGACGCGGGGGAGTGCTCGGAACACGGCGTGCCCGAGGCGCTGTGTGTCCAGTGCCGTCCGGCGCTGGCGGCGGGCTTCCAGGCTGCGGGCGACTGGTGCGCGGAGCACGCGTTGCCCGAATCCCAGTGTGAGCTCTGTAATCCGGGCGTGCTGGCGAAGCACGCGCCAGAGGGCGACGTGCCGCCTACGCCGCC
>JAGVEP010000297.1 GCA_020058145.1 Phycisphaerae bacterium
CGGCCGGTACCGAGCCCGGCCGCTACATTGTCGATCGCCCATTCCTGCTCGCGGCCCAGGTCAAGGGCGACGGCGTGCAGCCGGCCATCGCGGCGCGGCGCGGCCGCGACCCACGTGCATTGCGTCAGTGCCATGGGCAGCACGAAGCCGTCGTTGTAGTCCGTGTGCTCCCCGATGAGGTTCACGCGCCCGGGTGCGCGGGCCACCACCGTGCAGGGGCGACCAAACCGCGCGCCAAATTCGTCACGGAGCCGCTGTGGAAGTGCCCGCGCCGGCATGTTCGACCTGCTGACCGGCGCGTTGCCGGAGGGTGGGGAGCAGCTTCGCGATTTCGTGGGCATAGCCGCTGTTGGGGAACTCCTGCATGAGCTTCTCGCCCGCGGCGATGGCGTCCGGATACTGTTTGTACGAAACCGCGATGGTGAATTGCGCCTTGAGTTGTTCGAGCCGGGCGCGGAACACCCCGCGGGCCGACTCCTTCAGCGGCTCAGCCTCCTTCGGCAAGAGGTACTGGTCGAGCGCGAACAGCAGCCGGTGGGCCTTCTCGACGTCCTGGCTGCGGACAGCCTGCTCATATTGGTGCAGGAGCTCCTGCTTGCGGTCCTGACGCCGACGCTCAAGTTCGCGCGGCAGGCCGGCGATGCGGTTCTCGCCGGGGAACAGGACGCGGAGGCGCTCGCACTCGGTCAGGGCCTGCTGCCATTTCTGTTGCCCGCTGAGCAGGTCGAAGCGTGCCAGGGCCGCGGCGATGCGCTCCTCGGTCGTGGAGCGGCGGGCCAGCTCGAGCTCTTCGCGCATGTGGGCGGCTTCGTCGTGGTAGCCGAATTCCTTTTCCATATCCCGAATCAGGTGCTGGGCCGCCTCCCAGTCCAGGCGCACAATCGCGCCCTGAATCGTGTCGCGCAGAAACTCGTAGTCCTTCTCGCGGTACACCACCCGCTTGGCCCACTCGGAAAGGCTGCTGTTCTCGGCGATGGTGCGGCCGTGCTCCTCCTGCCGGCGCAGCAACTCCGCGGTGTCGAGCAGCGCGTCGTAGTTGCGGTAGCTGTAGTTGACGAGCCGGTGGATGAGCAGCACCTGGCAGTAGAGCAGCACGCCGATCAATAGACCGGCAATACTCCCGGTAACGAAGCCGATGCCCACCGCCCGATCGCCGGTGGCGGACCACTCATAACAGCCATACGCCGCCGTCGCGACCGCCCCAACGGCCACGACGACGAGGGCCGCGGTCGCCAGACGCCGCAGTTCATCATGTTGGGAAGGAAAGCCGGTCATGCTAGTATCCGCCAAAGACGTGCAGGGCCTGCACACGCACCCAGGCATCGGCCACGGCCGTCAGCCGACGCAACCTTAGACATGTCCACACAGGCCGAGCGCCTGATCCGATCGCCCGCCCGGACCGGATGTCCAGCCGCTACAAGCTTGAGCCGCTCGAGCCGCCGGACGCCGGTAGATTCTCGATGCCGCCTCCGCTGCCGGTGGAGGAGGAGCCGCCCGACCCACCGGAGCTACCGGAACCGCCCGTGCTGCTGCCGTCGGCCGCGGCCGGTGGCAGGATCAGGGGTCGCAGGGCGTCCTTGAGCACGGTGATAAAGGCCGGTGTCTGGAAGCCGGCCGAGAGCGCGGTGAAGAACGTCTCCAGCATCGCGTTGCTCCAGCGTTTGCCGAAGCTCTGCTCTGGCGTGGTCGTGGAAGTCGAATCTCCGGTGCTGGACTGGCTGCGAGCGTAGAGTTTGGGCAGCCGTCCGATGGCCCCACCCGCGGAGGTGTCCTGTCGCACCTGCGCGGTGCCGGTTTTTGTGCTTGAGGAAGAGGACGAGCCGCTGGATGAGCCCGCGGCCTGTCCCATCGCAATGAGATCCGCGAGCGTGTAATTCTGGCCGCTAGTGGAACTACCGTTGGTACCGGACGAGCCCGACGTGCCGCCCGCCAGGCCGCTGATCAGGTTGCCGAGCCCGCCGCTGCCACCGGCCAGGCTGAGCAAGCTGCCCAGGCTGCCCAGGCCGGTCGAGGACGAGCCGCTGGTGCCACTGCCCGCCTGAGCGGACGACTGGGTGCTGCTCTGGTCACCAAAATGCCCGTCCGTGCGACGTTGGCTGTTCAGGGCCATATGCCGTGCCAGCGCCGCGCGGACCCACGTACCCGGGGCGCGCTGGCTGACGGCGCCCACGGCCGCGTTTTCTTGCGGCGATTTGCTCGCCAGGCTCGTAGTGGTTGTCGAGGTACTCTGCGTCTGTGCGCCGACTGTGGCCGACAGAAGGCCCGCCGTGGTCAGAATGGCTAAGAGCTTTTTCATCCGCATGTCTCTCCGCGCCGGAGCCGATTATCGTATCGGGACGACACTGTTCATTATAGCGTCATCGGCCAAGGCGAGTTGCAATGCGACGAGTTCGAGAAAGATCAGGTGGGCCATGAGGTGCGACCGCGAAAACCACGGCGGCGCCTTATCAGTCCGGTGCCTTCCGTCCCCCCGCGGCCCGACTCGCCAATCATGGCAGCGGCTGCGCGGCACCGCGGTTGCCACCTATCTCCTTGCCCTCACAGTGGTTACAGGCTGCGAACGCTCACCAAAGCCCGTCGGCGAGGCCCCGGTCGCGGCCCAGGGGGTACGCATCGCGATCGTCGGGGCTTACGAAAACGATCCGCGGTGGCCAGGAATTCGCGGCGGCGCGGAGCGTTTTCTCACCGGTGTCCCTTCGCTCGTAGGTGATTTCGCGGCACCTCCCCAGGAAACGTCCGATAGCCTGAAAGCTACCGTCGCGAAGATCTTGGAGCGCCGGCCCAGTGCCGTATGCCTGCACGTGGCCGACGTCGAGACGGCCCGGGCGGCGAGCGAGCTGGTGCTCAGCTCGCAAATCGTGCTCGTTACACTGGGCGAACGCCTCGATGATGTGCGCGTGACCCGCCAGGTCAGCATCGACTGGCCGGGCGGCGCAGAACTGCTTGGGGAGAACCTCACGCGCATCGCGGCGGGCCGCAAAAGCTATCTCCTGGTGCATGACCGCGGACGCACTCCGATGGCGACGCGCAACTATCAGCGCTTCACCGCCGCCGCGCAGGGGCAGTACGGAGTTACGTTGCTGCAGGAGGAGGAAGCGGTCTCCCCCGAACCCGCGACCCAGCGCATCGCGGAACTGCTCGGACGCTTCTCACATGCCGGGCTGCTCGTGACTTTGAACGCGGACGCATGGCTACGGGCCCGCGCCGGCTGGCAGCGTGATCTGCGGGCGCTCAACCGGGAATTCCGCTTCGTGGCCTTGTCCAGCGCGCCGACGCTCTGGGCGCGGCTGGGCACACCGGAGGCGCCCG
>JAGVEP010000381.1 GCA_020058145.1 Phycisphaerae bacterium
AATACGGGCGTCCAATCCAGGACCGTGATCGTGCAGAAGTGCGGCAGATGCTCGCCGACTCGATAGCGGCTCATCGTGGCGAGATTATCGCAGTGCGGCGTTCGCGGGAAGGGATTCCCGCGGGCATGCGTGCGAGAACGGATTCTCGCACGAGGCGTGCGAGAACGGATTCTCGCACGAGCACGGGTGGCACAGGCTTCCAGCCTGTGGTTTCACCGGCAAGATGCCGGTGCCACGCACAGGCGTGCCGCGGCGGGGAAGCCCTCATCTTGACACCCTCCACGCAGACGGCTAGTTTCGCCGCGGAGAGCGAACAGGAGACGTCGGCGATGGAAGTCCGCATGGACCTCGCGCAGATCCGCATCTCGGAGTCGCACGACCACCAGGTGATCGTGCTGCGGGAGCGGAATGGCACGCGGCTGCTCCAGATCGTGATCGGGCTCGCCGAAGCGCTGGCGATCGACCGCCGCGTCAAGAGCGTGCAGTTGCAGCGACCCATGACGCACGACCTGCTGGCTGGCGTGATCGAGTCGCTCTCCGGCGAGCTGGAGAAGATCGTCATCAACGACCTCCAGGAACACACGTTTTATGCCAAGCTGGTCGTTAGGCATCAGGGCGAGCTGGTCGAGGTGGACAGCAGGCCGTCCGACGCCATCGCGCTCGGCGCGGGCGGGGACGTGCCGATCTACGTGGAAGATCACGTGCTGGCGGCGGCCGGGCAATAAGGGGACCCGCCAGGACGCCAAGAGCACCAGGACGCCAGACAGCGTTGAGAACCGGGCCACCTGTGAACGCACCTTCTCGACTGGGGACGATCCTACTTCTCGCCGCCGGCCTGCTCGGTAATGGCGGCTGCGTCTGGATGGCGCGCCTCGGAACCGACGAGCAGGGCTCCCAGTACGGCAAGACCTTCTTCATCGGCGGAGCCGGGCCGGTCGGCAATTTCGTCGGCACCACCGATGTCCCCAAAGGGCTGCGCGCGGCCAAGTACCGGGGCGCGATCGAGGTTTTCGGCTGGCAGGCGGTGATCGGCGGCACGCTGCGCGATGTGATCGACCGCGAGCGCAACGCGGAGCAAGCCCGCCGGCTCGCCGAGACCATTCAGGGCTATCTGGACCAGCATCCGGACCGCCGGGTGAATCTCATCGCCCTGTCCGCCGGCACCGGGATCACGACGTGGGCGCTGGAAGCACTGCCAGAGGGCTATCGGGTGGGCACCGTGGTATACCTCGGGAGTGCGCTGTCGCGCGCCTACGATCTGAGCGCGGCTTTGGAGCGGATCGACGGTCACCTCCACTGTTTCTATTCGGCCGCTGACCCGCTGCTGCGGTATGGGCTGCCCATGACCGGTTCGGTGGATCGCGAAACGGCGGCGGGCGAGGCGGCGGGCCTTTATGGCTTTGGCACGCCCCCCGGGGCCGACGCGGAGACCCGCCGCCGCTATGCGCAGCGTTTGCGAAACCGCCCCTATCGCCGCGACTATGCGGGCTACGGCTATTACGGCTGGCACGCCGACAGCACGAGCCCCCGCTTCGTCGAGAAAGTGATCGCCCCACTGCTCGCCGAGCGATTGGCAGCGCGCTGACCCGGCTCTGTGGCACCGGCTAATAGCCGGTGTCCGACGGCCGGTACGGAGCCGTCGGACACGGAGGTCCGACGCTACACGGCCGGTACGGAACTCGGCCGCTACATAAGTCCTGCGGCCGACTCGGGGGTCGGCCGCTACGGCCGGTGCAGAGCCCGGCCGCTACATTTGTGCGGAGCGGCCGCTACGGGCGGCGGCGCGGGCGCGAGCTCAGCAGCCCCAGCAGCATGGCCGAGATCATCGCCGCCCCTGTCGTCGGACAGAGTGCGGACGGGTTGCTCGGCGTGCTGAGCGCGGCATTGCTGTCCTCCGGGGTCGTCGGGGTGGTGCTCGCAGGTGGAGTGTTCGGCTCCGCCGGCTGCACCGGTGTCACCACTGGAGCATTGGAATCCGGCACCACTGCCTCGGCCACGGTTGTGAACGACCACACGGGGCCTATGGTGGTACCCCAGTCACTTTTCGCGATCACGCGCCAGTAGTGCGTGGTGCCTGGCGCCAGGCCGGCTTTGGCCCAGAGCTTGGACGGCGTGGTGCCTTCGAACTTCGCGTCCTTGAGCGTGGCGTCCTTGCCGATCAGGACCTTGAAGACCGTCGCGCCAGCGCCTCCGCCCCAGGACAACTCCACGTTGGCGCCGACGCCGGTTGTTCCGTCCACAGGGAACGGCTCGGCCAGCGCGGCCGGCGGCCCCGGCTGCGTTCGAAACGACCAGACCGGTCCTTCGCCGGAGATTCCGGCCACGCGTGCCACGATCTTCCAGTAGTAGATGGTATCGAACTCCAACGTGGACAACACCCCGTCGGTGTTGCTCGTGGAGTTGAGCAACGGCGGCGGATTGGCCGTCCCAAAGTACACGTCGTACGTGGCCGCGCCGAACACGCCGTTCCACTTCAGATCGCTGTTTGGGTCCACTTCGATCGCACCATCAGAAGGAGACCGGAGGGTGGCACTGGCCAACAAGACGGAGAGTTCCGCCCGCGCGCTGGTCACCGAAGTGCAGGCACTTGTTACCACCGCGTCGTACTGGCCGGCAGCAGTCGCAAGCACGTGCGACATCGTGTATGTCGAACTCGTGGCCCCCGCGATGGGCTGCCCGTCCTTGCGCCACTGGTAAGTCAGGGGCGCGGGACCCGTGGCGGCCACTGTAAACGAAGCACCGTCGCCGATGACAATGTTTGGCTGCCCTTGGGGCTGGGTGACGATGACGGTTTGGGGTTGCAGGGTCAAGGTCGCGGCGCTGCTCGTCTTCGACAAGCACGGCGCGGCGAAATCACTGACGACGACGTCGTATGACCCGGCGTCGCCATCGCTCGCGGTGGCGATGGTGTACGCGCTGGCGGTTGCGCCGTCGATCACCGTGCCGTTTTTTCGCCACTGATACGCCAGCGTGTTGGGACCGGTCGCCTGACAGCTAAAGGTGACGGCGCTACCGGTGCAGGCCGTCGCGGAGACCGGTTGCGTCGTAATCTGGCAGAGTTCGCATTCGTCCGGAACGCCATCCGCGTCGCAATCCTGCGATTGGCCGCAGGTGTTGGGGTCGCAGTCCGGACCGCAGTGGATATTGCACTCGTCGGAGACCTCGTCGAGGTTGCAGTCGTTAATCAGCGCGATTTCCCCCCACCAGGTGGACCAGAGGTCGCGCTCGTTCCCATCGGGACCGGACCAGGCATACTCCTGGATGGTCCAGAACGTCGTGTCGTCTGTGGGGTCCACCAACGTGGCGCTGTAATCGCCCCAGCGGTTTCTCGATCCGCCGTACGTCTTGTAGTAGGGCGCCTCGCCCGACTTCAACGTCTTCACTGAGCGCATGGTACCGGGCGAATCGCCGGCGGCGCGAAATGTCCAGGCTCCCTCGACGTACAGGTTCGGATTGGAATGCGAGAAGCCGAGACACGCGTCGTTGTTGCTGTTGACCGCGATGCTGCTGAAGTAGTAGTGCTGGCCGAAGCCGCCATCGAGCACCCCGGACTGTACGAGCGACGGTGGGTAGGTGGCCGGATCGATTTCGTACCAGAACGCCGCCGTGCGATTCGGCGTGGCCGTCGGCGGGGGCAGGGCGGCGGTATGGGTGAACCAAAGGTGGCCATTTCGCATCACTGCGCTGCTGATGCGCGGGTCGTTGGTCGAAACGGCATGAGAATCGCCGCGCTGGGTCGCGTCAATCTGGAAGAACGAGAAACGGTTGGCGACGTTGAAGAACCCCATTTCCACCCACGTCGCGTTCGACGGCGTACCTTGGAACAGGGATAGGCGAACCAGCGGCAAGTATTTGTTGGGATTGTTCGGGTCGTTGGGGTCCACGTCGTACCAGAAATTGTCGACGACGTAGAGCATCTCCTCGTTTGGATCGTAAGTCTCGCAGGGCTTGACAGTGAAGCCATAGCCATAGAGGCCGGTGTCGAACTGGAGATCGGGGACCATTGCGGTGGTGATGTTGCCATTCATGGCGTTGGGCTTGTTGATGACCCAGGCCTTCGCGCCGCCGAACTCGTTGTTGCTGACGGTGAACATGTTGTTGACGATGGCGACATAATTCTTGTTGAACCCCACGCTCGGGAAGTCCGCCCAATACGTGCCCTGGGTGTCGGCGTCAAACGACTTGTAGTACCAAGTGCCGGTCGGATCGCTCGTGGCGCTGATCGCGAAAAGAACCGCCGAATTCGGGTCAGGGAGGGTGCTTGCGTCGCACACCGCGATCCACCGGCCGGCGGGAATGTCATAGTAAATCTTGGGGTCGAATGGATCACCGCCAACGGGCGGATGGTTCCACCACTCATAGAGGCTGACGGTGTCACCCACCAGATCTCCGTCTTTTGTCTGAATCCGGACCTCGCTGTTCAACATAGTCATAACGTGATTGGGCCCCACCGCGCCGATGGTGTCCGGCGGGATAACTGCGGAGTTGTCGGACAGAGCCAGGAAGTTGCGTTTGAGCTGCCCCTGAATCCAGGAGGACGGGAAATCGCGCATGGGCTCTTCCGGCGCGCCCGGCAGAAAGGGCAGCGCGCGCGGACCCGACAACGTGCGACCCGCCATGTCCGGCATACGCATGAAGGGGATCACACGTGGCCCGACGCGCGGAGGCTCCTTGTTCTTATTCGCGGCGTGGGCTTCAAGGATCTGCTGCCAAGTGACCGTGACCGTCGGCGACTCTGCGGGCTCTTCCTGGGCCGGCAGACTTAAAACGCCTAACCAGCCCATGGTCGCCAGCGCCAATCCCGTTATCCGATGGCTATGGAAGCGCCCGTTCATAAAAAACTACCTCTCCTGTGCAGGTCCGCGACACGCACGCTGCGGCCCCCGGGGGACCAACTTCTTTGCATGGCGTCGTCAACCGCGGATTCCACGCTCTCTCTCCACGTGCGGGGCGGCACAGCCGTGTGCACGGCCGCTACGGGACGGCCGGTACGGAGCCCGGCCGCTACGGGACGGCCGGTACGGAGCCCGGCCGCTACGGATCGCGAGGGGACTCGACGTGTGCATTTTACCCGCAGCCGGTTGTCCGTGCAAAGAAATCCGAGCCGCTGCGCTGGCACGAGGCCTGACGCGGGATTATGGGGCAGAAAGGTCCGCGTGGCTCGCCGCGCGGCACCGGGCGTGTCAGCAGTCGCGCGTCCGCCGGCCGGGACAGAGCCCCGCCGCTACGG
>JAGVEP010000356.1 GCA_020058145.1 Phycisphaerae bacterium
CATTCGTGGCTCCGGCGATCGCCAGCGAGTCCGCGTTTCCGGTCGCCGTCGCGGTGGCGGAGGCACTGCCCCCGTTGGACGAGGTGGCAATGGCGACGGCCTGCTGCGCCTTGGCGCCGGCGACCGTCGTCAATAGCGCCAAGAGCATGGCCGCGGCCGCGCCGGCCGCCGCGAGGGGACTTTGTCCCGTTCGGATGCAGGCGGCTGAGCCAAACCGTAGTGAACGAGGCCTGATTCTTACTACAAGGTGTTTCATGATCGGTCTCCTGGTGGCCCGGCGTCGCACGCTCCGGCAGCCGGGTCGTTTGCCAGGCTTCCGACGGTAGGGGTGCCCCGGTTATTCTCGGGCGCGGCGCGGAAAGTCACGCCGCGAGCGGTTATCGTGGTGGCGTGGCGGCCAGGCTGGCGACCCCAGCCGACGGCTCGTTTTTGAGACGCGAACTGCGAAGTTCTTTGAATAACGTGCCCCCGGCAAACGTCGACCAAGCAGAGTTGAACCTCGTGACCCGGGCAGCCGCGGGCGACCGCGATGCCCGGCGCGAGTTGTTTGAGCGTTTCCGCGACGTGGCCTACCGTGTCGCCCTGCGCATCGCCGGCCGGCCCGAAGATGCCCTCGATGTCGTGCAGGACAGCTTCATTCGGGCCTTCGAACGGCTAACGGCGTTTCAGCAGGAGTCCGGGTTTCAAGCCTGGTTCCTGCGGATCGTCAGCAACCGGGCGCTCGATCTGCTGCGTTCCCGGAAAGTCCGGCTGGCGGTCCCGCTCGACGCGGATGACGAGCAAGCCCGCGTCGAACTCGCCGCCACCGACTCGGCTGGTCGACCCGGCCAGGCCCTGGAGCGGCGCGAGCTTGCCAGGCGACTGCACCAGGCGCTTGAGTCACTGCCGCCGGACCAGCGGGCTGTGTTTGCGTTGTACGCCACGGGCGACATGACCTATGGGCAGATCGCCGAGGCACTCGGCATTCCGATCGGGACGGTGATGAGCCGGCTGTTCCATGCTCGACGGAAGCTGCACGAAATGTTACCAGACCTGGCACCGCAAACTCGTGCGGTGGAGAATAGTTAGCGTCGTTCGGCCGTCCAGCCCATTGAGGACGAAAGCTCGCGATGACCGTTCCACACGAGAATTTGGACCGCTTCATAGCCGATGTTGCCGCCGGCGACCCGGACATGCTGCCGGTTGAGCAGGTGGCACGGCTGGAGCGGGTGCTCGACACCGATCCGCGTCTCGCGGCACACGTCGCCGCGCAGCGACCGGCGCGAGATGAACGGTTGCGTGCGGCACTCGAGCAGGTTGAGCGGCCGACGCTACCGACGGCGGCGCGCTGGGAGGGTATGTGGGCCCAGATCGAAGTGGCTGCGCCGATCGCGGTACGTTCAGCCCGGCGTAGCAGCGCGACGCGGGCCTTGCGTTATTGGCGGCCGGTGGCCGTTGCGGCGGCGTGCTTGCTGCTGGCAATGTTCTGGAAAGCCAGCGTGCCGGCGTCCGATCCGTGGCCGCTGGTGTTGGCCTCCAATGTTGAAATCGACGAGCTCGATGTTTCCGGAGCCGCCACGTCGTTTCTCGTACACGTCGAGGGCAGCGGCGCCAACGTGATTTGGGTTCTACCGGATGAGAGCTGAGCGTACGAAAGGAAGCGTCATGAGGCAGCACAAGAAATGGTGGCCGGTTGTACTGGTGCTTTGCCTGGGCACGGCCGCGGGGTTCGCACAGCAACAGCCGCCGCGGCCGCGCGACGACAAGAAACCCGAGAAGAAAGAGGACCAGCGGCCGGCGAAGAAGGACGACAAGCAGAAGACGGTCGAGCTGCAGGTCTGGGGTATCCGCGCTACGACCAAAAACAAGGATATTTCCGTCGACTTGAAGGACATGGCCGACAAGCTCAAGGACTTCAAGTACACCGGTTTCAAGCTGGAGCAACGGCGACCCGGCAGTGCTGCGCTCGGAAAAACGCAGGCGTTCTCACTCGTCGGCAACTACCAGGTGAAGGTGACCCCGCAGAAGGTCGAGGATAAGCGGGTTACGCTGCGAATCGAGGTGACGCAGGGCAAAGAGTCCAAGCTGAGCACGACGGTGACGGTCGATGCCGGCAAGTACCAGCTCCAGGGCGGCTGGCCGCTCGATGGCGGTGACGCCCTGATCGTCGCGGTCTCGGCACGGTAGCCGGCAGACCTTGGGGGGGGCCACGCCACGGCGGTGGGAGAAGCCGGGCTCGCCAGCCCGACTTCCTCCGCCGCCGCGGCTCGCCGGCTGGTGCGCGGGGCCGCAACTACGGTCCCACATGCAGCACGCCGTCGTACACAACGACCGCGTGCTGTGCGTCCTCCGCCGCCAGGCGGATCGTCACGTCGTTCAAGTCGTCGACCTTGGCACACGGAACGCCCACTGCGGTGTAGGTCTCATCGCCCGCCACGTCGTCATAGCCCAGGCCATCGTCCTTGGGGACTGGGAAGCTTGCGGGCAGGTTGATGGCGTTACCCTCGTACTGCCCCATCAGCAGCTCGAACGCGTCCACGTGAGTCGCGCGATGAATCGCGGCGCTCAAGATCACCTTGGCATTCGCGTCACCCCGCGGCATGTTGCTCGGGCTGAAGGAGAACTCCCCGATGGTGGGCGCGCCGGGCAAGATGTCCGGGTCATTGAAGTACCCGACGTACAGGCGCGCCCCATGCGGGCTGTCGCTGTACTGGGAGCGGAAGAAAACCTGGCTGCCGTTAGAGTTGATCCACAAGCTGTCGCTGACCACGAGCCAATTGGGCGGCAGCACCTGCAGCAGCCCGGAACCGTTGGTATTCACGATGGCCAGCGGCGAGAAACCCAGGAACTTGCTGCCGTCGTGGTTCAGCGCGCCATGACAGAAGATGTCTCCGCCCTCCAACACGCGGCGACCGGAGCCGCTCGGCTGGATCGTGATGTGCTGAAGAGCGGAAGCGTCGGTGTAGACGATGGTCCCGCCATTGCCGCTGATCCACAGGCCGGCCTTGCTCGCCACGCCCTGCCGATCGTCGGTCAGTTGCCGCAGGTCGCCATAGTCCGACGTGAACACCTCGGCGTGCGTGGTCATGTAGCCGGGGATAGTCGCGGTTCACCAGCATCGTGAACGCGAGCACGCCGCCATCTGCGGACACCGCCAGGCCTCCAATCGCCCCGCCGTAGCCGGCGTCGGTGCAGGGCACCGCGGCATGATCAACGATGCGCTCGCGCGCGCCGCCATCGTGGCGGACCCGCCAAATGTCGCCGCTGCCCACGAAGTAGACCCACATGCCATCCGCGGTGGTGTAGATAGCATTCGCGGCCCCGGGGCTGCCGGGCCCGGTATTCAGCGCGATCGTTGTGATTGCGCCGCCTTCGAGCTTGTAAATCGCCTGGGCCGTTGCATAGGGGTCCGACACGAACACGCGGCTGCCGTCGCTGTCGATGGCAACGGACTTTGTGGTGCCCTCCGTGCCCGGCAGGTCGTACGCCGTCGGGCTGGTCCCGTTCGAATTGACCATGTAGAGCTTGCGATCGGACCCGCCAAACGTGTTCCCGAAGGCCACACGCTGGCCGTTGCTGCTGATGGCACAGATTGACGAGCAGTAGTCACCGGACCGGCCCACGCTGTCGCCGAGGGTCGCGCTGTCTACGATCGGATCATAAATGGCGTAGAACTGGCGGATTGGAAACACGATCACCGCCGTGAAAACGGCCGTCACGGTGTAGTCGGCGTCCATCACGATCATGAGGGGATTCTGTAGCCCGCCGATCCCGCCTTCCCAATGGTCGAAGCGCCAGCCGGTTCCCGGCGTGGCGTGCAACTCGACCCGTTCGCCCTTTTCATACTTGCCCCCAACGGGATCCACAGTGCCTTCGCCATCGGTGGCCAGTGTCAACGTAAACGTGGTGACATCGCCGCCCGACCCGGTGCCGTTACCGGTTTGCGTGTTGTTGGGGTCCGACCCATTGCTGCCCGCAGCGGCAGGATCGGTCGGGGTTCCGCCGCCCGGACTATTGGCGTCGCCCAAGCCGGCTGGGAGGTTGAAGGACGGACAACCCCCGAGCCCGGCCAGGGCGAAAAGACCGATAAAGACAATGACCATAGCCCAGGTTTGCCGTTTGTTGTCACGAATCGTTCGCATGGCGACCTCCTTAGTCGTTGCCGTACCTTCGCGGCGACCGCCAAATACGCAGGGGCGGGCGCCAGACAGTACGAGTACAACGCCTGAGTCGCCGTCTCACACGGAATTCCGGGGCGGGACGGAAATTCCGCCACCGGCGCGTGAGAATCAGGCCCGCAGTGGGTATGCACATGCGAGCTCGCGCGGCGGAGCGGGGGAATCCGCCGGCGTGACGCGGAGCAGGTGGTGTCGATGCGCGGCAAAGACGTTAGAATGTCGTGCAGAGGAGTTCTGGGGAGCCGTGGAAACGACACGTCCCAGCCTGTTGCTGCGCATCCGCGATCACACCGACTCGGCGGCTTGGCGGGCCTTCGATGCGGTCTACCGGCCCATGCTCTACCGTTTTGCGCGGGCGAGCGGCCTGGGGCACGACGACGCCGAGGACACGGCGCAGCAGTGTCTCGTGGGCGTTTCCGAGCATATTGGCGAATTCGCCTACGATCCCCAGCGGGGTCGTTTCAAGAGCTGGTTGCGCACCCTGGTCAACAATCGGGTCCGCAACCTGCTCCGGGCGCGCCGCGAGCGGCAGGGCCAGAGCGGCGATTTTCAGGCCGCCCAGCAGTGCGAACCCGCGCCCGAAGAGGCGTTCGACAAGATCTGGATGGAGGGACACCTCTGGCACTGTCTGCGCGAAATCCGCGCCGAAGTCGAAGAAGCCACGTTTCTGGCCTTCCAGTACTACGTCATCGAACAGCGTCCGCTCGAAACGGTATGTGCCGCCTTAAACCTCACGCCGAACAACGTCTACACCATAAAGTGGCGACTGACCGAACGAGTCGCGGCGAAGATGAAAGAGCTCCTCGGTGACCTGGAGTGAACCCAGCGTGCGCGTGTGCCCAAACGAGGACGAATTGCGCCGCTATCACGCGCAGGAGCTGCCGACGCGCGCAGCGGATGCCGTGCGCGCTCACCTGGAGGCGTGCTCCCCGTGTGCTGCGCGGGCCGCGCGGCTGACCGCGGAACACAACTCGTGGCTCGAACGCTTGCGGGCCGCTGGGCCGCCACCACCGGCCCTGGCTGAGCCCCTGCGACTCCCAAACGTGGGTCTGCCCCAAGGCATCGCGGGCTACGAAATCCTGGAGGAAATCAGCCGCGGCGGGCAGGGAATTGTGTACCGGGTCCTCCAGAAATCCACCAAGCGTTCGGTGGCGCTCAAAGTACTCCGCGAAGGCCTACAGGCTTCCCCGGCGGCACGCCGCCGTTTCGAACGCGAAATCGAACTCGCCGCGGCGCTGAGCCACCCGCACATTGTCGCGATCTTCGACTCCGGCACAGCCCTGGATGGACGGCAGTACTTCGTGATGGATTACGTACGCGGCGCGCCGCTGGACCGCCACTTGGCTGCCCGCGCGTGCGCCCTGCCTGAGAAGCTCGCGCTGTTCAGCGAGATTTGCCACGCGGTCAACTTTGCCCACCAGCGTGGCGTGATCCACCGCGATCTCAAGCCTTCCAATATCCTGGTCGACGCCGCCGGCCACCCGCACATCCTGGATTTCGGGCTGGCGCGGGCCGTGGCCGACGCCGGCGCGACGGCGCTGACCCTCACCGGGCACGTTGGCGGCACGCTGCCCTACATGTCGCCGGAACAGGCCGGCGGTCTGCCGGATGCCGTGGATGTCCGCAGTGACGTGTATGCCCTCGGCATCATCCTGTACGAGTTGCTCACCGGCACGTATCCGTACCCGGTCGAGGGGGACACGATTCAGGTGCTGAAGCACATCGTGGAGACTCCGCCGACACCGCCGAGCTTGAACCGGCGGCAAGCGAGCGGGACTGTGGCGGCGCGGGCCGCACTTGGCCGTCGCTTTTGTGCCGTGTGGCGCGGTCGTTTGGCGTCGTCGACGGTCGACGGTGAGCTTGAGACGATTGTGCTGAAGACCCTGGCCAAGGAGCGCGAGCGGCGTTACCAGACCGCCGGCGAGCTGGCCCGCGACGTCGAGCATTACCTCGCTGGCGAACCCATCGAAGCCAAGCGCGACAGTCATTGGTATTTGCTGCGGAAAACGCTGTATCTTCACCGCGTGGGGGCTACGCTCGCGGCCGGTCTTGTGCTGGTGATCCTGGCGGCGACGGTCGTTTTGGCGGCGATGTATGCCAACCAAGTTGGTCTACGCCGGGAAGCGGACCAACAGACCGAGTTGGCCCGCGCGGCGGAAGCCCAAAGCCGCGAGCGCTTCGCGCAGGTGCGCGACTTGGCGAAGTACTTCGTCTTGCAGTTCGATCCGATGATTGCCCGTTTGCCAGGGGCGGCGCCCGCGCGCCAAATGCTCGTTGAAAAGGGGCTTGCGTATCTCGACCTGCTCGCCCGGGACGCGGCCGCCGATCGCGAACTCCAACGCGAGCTCGCCGCGGCGTATATGACGATTGGCGACGTGCAGGGCGACTTGAGCAGCTCCAACCTGGGGAGCTTGCCAGCGGCCCTGGAGAGCTACCGCCGAGCGCTCGAAATCCTGGAAAGCCTCTCAGCCGCCGAGCCGGACGAGCCGCGCACGCCGAGTATGGTCGTCCTAACCCTCAACAAGCTGGGCGATGCACAGCGCGCACTCGGCGATGTGGAGGGTGCGTTTCGTTCTCATGCCCGCGCGTTGGAGAGCAGTCGGCGACGCTGCGCTGCGGACCCGCAGAATGAACTCGCGGCGCGCGATTTGGCCAGCTCGCTCGAACGCGTGGGTTCCATCTTGCAACTGCGCGGCGACTTGGACGGCGCGCTGGAGCATTTCCAAGCCCATCGGCGTCTGGCGGAGCAGCGCGCGGCACAACATCCCGAAGACCTCTGGGCCCTGCGCGGCTTGACGGTGAGCCATAGCAAGATTGCCGGCATCCAATACAGCCGGCACCAGACCACCGAGGCGCTTTCAGGTTATCGCCAGGTGCTGGCTCTGGCCGAGCGGCTGCGGGTTGCGAACCCGGAGAATATCGTCGCCCGCCGCGACGTCGGCGCGGCCCAGCAGTGGATTGGCATTATTCTGGCGGAGCAGGGCGAACGTGAAGCCGCGCTTGAGAGCTTCCGCGAGGCCGTCGCGACGCAACAGGACCTGCTGCGCGACGATCCGCAGAATGAGACGGTTCAGACCGACCTCGCAACTACCTGCATCAAGCTCGGCGAAACAGAGCTGGCCGCTGGGCATCTGGACGCGGCCGACACGGCCTTTCGCCGCGCCGTCGAGCTCACCACGGCCATCACGGAGCGACGGCCCGAGCGCGCCGAAATCCACCGGCTGCGGGGCGTGGCCTGTTATAAGATGTCCGAGTGGCACCGCGCCGGGGCTGCGGACGTGGCGCGGCCGTCCGCGGAGCGCGGGCAACATTTCCAATGCGCCCGCATGTGGCTCCAACGCTGCCACGAGACCTTTGTAGACATGCGCACACGCGGCATACTCGCCACGGCGGATGCGGGCGTGCCCGACGAAATCGAGGCGGAAATCAAGCAGTGCGAGGCCGAGATGGAGCGTTTAAGTGCTTCCGACGACCGCTAGCGAGGTGCCTTCACGGCCGGCGGCTCCCACAGCACCGCCCGCGCCGAACGCGGCGGCAGTTTCCGCAGGGCCAGCAGCCCCAGCAAGCCCACCACGCTCAAGCAAATACCAAGAAACTGCGAGACCGTAAACGTGCCCAGTGTGTCCACGGGGTTGTCCGCCCGCAAGATCTCCAGCATCCAGCGTGTCCAGGGCTCGATCAGCAAGAGCGTGCAAATCACCTGGCCGTCGCGCGTCCGGCGCCAGTAAAGGGCACTCAGCAGCGCCGCCAATAGTCCCAGCGTGATCGTCGAGTACAGTTGCGTCGGATGCACCGGCAGCGACGGATAGAGCGCCGCGAGCGCGCGCAACTCATCTGCCCTGAGACCGTATTTCTCCATTTGCCGCACCGTCAGCAGCGGCGGCGCGGCACAACCCAGCCCGGCGAGACTGCTGACCGCGGCGGATTGCTGTTTGTCCTGCGTGTCCAGCTCGGCCTGGAGCTGTTTCTTCTGTTCCGCAGCGCTGGTCTGGGCAATTTGCGCCACCAACTTAGCCCTGTCGGCCTTCACTTTCAAAGCCGCCTGGTGCGTGGCTTCAATCTGCTTGGGCGAGTTGATCAGAATCTCGCGGGGTATCGGGGTAGCCGCCAGACCGTTCGGATACACGCCCTTATCGGGGAAGACCAACAGTTGCTGGGGGAGGCCGGCCCCAGGCTTGAGATCGGTCCACTGTTGCGCCGCCGCCGGGCTGCCGAACGGGAAGCGCACCGCCCAGGGCAGGTCGCACACGCCGCCGTGGCAGCAGCCGTTAAGGAAGCATCCGATGCGGCCGATGGCCATGCCGAGGGCTGCGGAGGGTGCGATGATGTCGAGATACCAGCGGATCGAGCGTTTCGTGAGCCACAGGTAGCCGAAAACCAGGATGACGACCGTGATGAAGCCGCCGTAGACTTCGAGCCCGCCCTGCCGGACGTCGAGGATGGCGCTGATGGTCTCGCGGAGGCTGCCGCGGTGGCCGAATTGCTCCCAGTAGTGGTAGACGTACATCGCGCGGGCCCCCACGACGCCGCCCAGCAGGGCGAAAAAGCCGCAGTTCAGCACGATTTCAGGGTCGCCCCGCGAGCGCTCGGCTCGCCGGGCCGCCCACATGACCGACAGCAGAAAGCCGATCATCAGGGCCAGCCCGTAGCCGGGCAGATCCCACCCCAGACCAGGAACGCGGAAGATAACGGGTATCATGCTGGCTGAATCCTATGTACGTGAGGACCTTGAAGCCGTAGCCGTAGGGTGCGTCCTGGACGCACCTGCTGGATCGATGACCATATTGTCGATCAGCCGCGTGCTGGCGATGCGCACCGCGAGGGCGACCAGCACGGGCCGCTCGATAGTATTAACGGGCTGCAGCGTGTCCGGATCGACGATGCTGATATAGTCGATATTCGTCGGCTGGCCTGCGTCGACGATTTGGCGCATGCGGCCGAGTACGCCCGCGGGGTTGCGTTCGCCAGCGGCGATGCGCGCTTGCGCGGCGCACAGCGCCTGATAGAGCACGAGTGCCCGCTGCCGTTCGTCGGGCGAGAGCAGCGCGTTGCGGCTGCTCATGGCCAGTCCGTCGGGCTCGCGCACGATGGGACAGCCGACGATTTCGATGGGAAAATCGAGATCGCGGACCATGCGGCGAATGACGGCGAGCTGCTGCGCGTCCTTCTGCCCGAAGTACGCCGTGTCCGGCTGCACGATGTTGAACAGCTTGGCGACGACGGTGGCCACGCCGTCGAAATGCCCCGGCCGGGATGGGCCGCAGAGCGTCTCGGTGACCCCGGCGACGTGGACGGTCGTGACCGCGTCCGGGGCGTACATGTCGGTCGCGGCGGGCATGAAGACGAGTTCGACGCCGGCCTCCTGGCACTTGCCGAGGTCGCCCGCGGTGTCGCGCGGGTAGCGGTCGAAGTCCTCGTGCGGACCGAACTGGGTCGGATTGACGAAAATACTGGCGACGACGTAGGTGCCGTCCCGTCGCGCGGCCTCGACGAGCGACAGATGCCCGGCGTGCAGATAGCCCATCGTCGGCACGAAGCCGATGCGGCGGCCGGCATGGCGTGCCGCGGCGATGGCGGCGCGCGTGCTCGGGATGTCGCGCGTGACGTTCATCCCGTGCATTGAAACCGACGGGGCAGCCCTTGTCACGCGACCGCGAGTCCGCGGCTCGCCAAGAGGCTCGCCCTCGCGATACACCAGACCATTCAGAACACGAAGCGCCAGCGAGTGCGTTCGCGGCGCCAGCGTGTGCATCCGCCTGGTCACACTCGCTGGCGCTTCGTGTTCTGACAAGCCTTCGCCCCGCGCGGCTTCAACCGCGCTACCGGCGTCGGATCAGTGCGCCAGCAACGACGAGCAGAACGCTTGCCGGCTCAGGAACAAAGGTGAACGTCGCCGGAGTGACGGTCGGATCAGGAACCTCTTCGCCGTTGGCGTCGCGGCAGGCGATGCCCAGGCCAGGCGTGGTGTGGAGTGCCATCGTCAGGACTTGGCCAGCGGTGCCGACGGCGCGGGCTATACCGATGAGGAAAGCGCCGTCCTCCTGGACCAGGTTTCCGGGGGTGTCGACGATACCACCCGTGACCGCAGCCATGACGCCGTCCAACGGGATGCGGGGCCCAGCGCCCCAGCGCCCCCGTTGCCGATAGGCGAGGTTTACGTCATGGGTGGCGTTGCCCTGGAACTGGAGATCGAGTCCGTAGATCGAGTAGCCGGCCCAGTCCGCCGGGAACTGGCCCCAGAGGAACAGGTCATAGGCTCCTGCAGGTCCACCTGTGGTCGGCGTCGGGGGAACGAACCACGGCTGGAAGTCCGTCATCGCCGTGTAATACATGAGGTTGGAATCACTGATGCCTGTCGTGGACCAGAACAGGTTGATTTCCGCAGCACTCGCGGTGCCGACAAAACCCAGAACCACAACTAGAAAGAGCCCTTTTTTCATCATGGCACACTCCCAGCCCCTGGCGGGGGCTTTTTTTCTCGAAGCACCGAGACGATGCATGGTTACTGAAACCGCTTCAGTGGCGTTTGATCAGTGCGACTGCAAGGACGAACAGAACGGTCGCCGGCTCGGGAACAAAAGTCACAGTCGCCGGCGTGACGATGGGATCCACCTCGTTGCCATTGGGGTCGCGGCAGGCGATGCCGAGGGCGCCCAGGGCCATCGTGATGGTCTGGCTGTAGGCGCCCGTCACGTGTGCGGCACCGATCAGCGCCTGACCATTCGGGAGCATCAGGTTTGGTATGTTTGGGTCGTAGAAGATGCCACCAGCCCCGACCGTAGCCATGACGCCGTCGAGCGGAATGCCGACCGAACCGTCCCACCGCCTGAAATTGCCAAACCGCTGCCGATACGCGACGCTCACGTCATGAGTGGCGTTGCCCTGGAACACGAGATCGAGTCCGTAGATCTGGTAGCCGGCCCAGTCCGGCGGGAACTGGCCCCAGAGGAACAGGTCGTACGTCCCCGGCGGTTCTTGTA
This sequence comes from Phycisphaerae bacterium, assembly GCA_020058145.1. Lineage (GTDB taxonomy): Bacteria > Planctomycetota > Phycisphaerae > UBA1845 > Fen-1342 > JAGVEP01. Next base: position 11,138 of record JAGVEP010000356.1, read on the forward strand.
TGATCGGCGTCGGGGGCACGAACGCCGGCTGGAAGTTCGTCAACCCAGTGTAGTACACGAGGCTGGGATCGTTGATGCCGGTCGTGGACCAGAACAGATTGATTTCCAAAGCGCCGGCGGCGCCCACCAGCCCCAACACCGCAATGAGAATAATACCTTTCTTCATCATGACATGCTCCTCATAGCACCGAGACGATGCGTGGTTACTGAAACCGCTTCAGCGGCGTCGGATCAGTGCGACTGCAAAGACGAGCAGAACGCTCGCCGGCTCAGGAACAAAGGTGAACGTCGCCGGAGTGACGGTCGGATCAGGAACCTCTTCGCCGTTGGCGTCGCGGCAGGCGATGCCCAGGCCAGGCGCGGTGTGGAGTGCCATCGTCAGGACTTCGCCAGCGGTGCCGACGGCGTGGGCTATGCCGATGAGGAAAGCGCCGTCCTCCTGGACTAGGTTCCCGGGGGTGTAGGTGATGTTACTCATGACGGAGTCCAGTGGGATGCGGGGCCCTTGGGGGTAGCGCCCCCGCTGCCGATAGGCGAGGTTCACGTCATGGGAGGCGTTGCCCTGGAACTGGAGGTCCATTCCGTAGATCTGGTAGCCGGCCCAGTCCGCCGGAAACTGGCCCCAGAGGAACAGGTCATACGCTCCTGCAGGTCCACCTGTGGTCGGCGTCGGGGGAACGAACCACGGCTGAAAGTCCGTCATCGCCGTGTAATACATGAGGTTGGAATCACTGATGCCCGTGGTGGACCAGAACAGGTTGATTTCCGCAGCACTCGCGACGCCGACCAGACCCAGAACCGCAACTAGAACAAGTTCTTTTCTCATCATGGCACGCTCCCAGCCCCCAGCGGGGGCTTTCTTTCTCAAGGCACCGAGCTGACGCTGGCCAACAATCACTCTTTTCCTCCCCTCTATTAGTTTTAGGACCCGATCTTTGTGATAGTCAAGTCTCATTAGCACCCAAAGCCAACATTTCAATCGCACTACGACGATCCTGGCGTGGTTCTTTCGGGACGTTGGGCCGTGCGCACTCACGCCCGGAACGCAGCCTGCCCGCTACAAGGCCTGCGAGCTGCCCCGTATGATGTCGTCGGCCCCGGTGTGCGGTCCTACCCGGCAAAGGTGCTGGCGATGTTATCGAAACGCCTGTGTCACCTGCTGTTAGCGGCACTCGTTCCTGCGCTGCTGGCCGCCGATCCGCCGTGGATCGTGCGCAGCCAGACCGGGATGGTCGCCGCGGACTCGCCGGAGGCGTCGCAGGTGGGGGCCGAGATTCTTGAGCAGGGGGGTAACGCTTTCGATGCGGCCATTGCGACTTCGTTCGCGCTGGCGGTAGCGCGGCCGGAGAGCACGGGCCTCGGCGGCGGCGGTTTCATGCTCGCGTATCTCGCGAAGGAACGGCGGTTCGTCGCCCTCGATTTTCGCGAAATGGCACCGGCCGCCGCGACACGCGCGCGATACGAGAAGCTCACGACTGGGGCCGGCGACGGACCGCCGCCGAGCATCTATGGCGGAAACGCCGTTGGCATCCCCGGGCAGCTTGCCGGACTCGTTGAAATCCAGAGGCGATTTGCGACGAAGCCGCTGGCCGAGTTGGTCGAGCCCGCGATTCGCCTGGCCGAAACGGGGTTCACCGTTGACGAGCATCTCCAGCGCGCCTGCCGCGAGGCACTGGCCGACTATACGAACTGGCCGCAGCTCAAGGAGCGGCATGCCCAGTTGTATGAATCGCTGCTTGGGAGCGGCGAGCCGGCCAAGCCAGGGGATAAGCTCAAGCGCCCCGACCTGGCGAAGGCCCTGACGTTGATTGCCGAGCAGGGTCCCGACGTCTTCTATCGAGGTCCAATCGCCGCAGCGATCGTGCGGGCTGTGCGGATCGCCGGCGGCGAGATGATGATGATCGACCTTGAGGGCTATCGCGTGCGCGAACGCGAGCCGTTGCGGGCCACCTACGGCGGCTACGAAATCGTGACGATGCCGCCGCCGTCTTCGGGCGGAGTGTGCCTGTTGGAGACGCTGAACATCCTGTCGCTCGTGCGCGAGCGAATTCAATATCCGCCGGGTTGGCGTGGCTCCGGCTATCCCCGCAATCTGATCCAGGCCCTCAAGCACGCGTTCGCCGACCGGGCCCGCTGGCTCGGCGATCCCGACTTCGCCAGCCTCCCGGTGCAGCGTCTCACGAGCCGCGCGTATGCCGAGGAACTGCTCGCCAGGAACGCCGTGACGCCGGACGATTTTGGTAGCACGCAGCTTCCCGACGACCGCGGCACGTCGCACTTCTGCGTCGCCGACAAGGACGGCAACGTCGTCGCGCTAACCGAGACGATCAACGGTGTTTTCGGGTCGCTGGTGATCGCCGAGCCCTACGGCATTCCGCTGAACAACCAGATGGACGATTTCACCACCAGTGCGGGTAAACCAAACCTCTTCGGCTTGATCCAGGGCGAAGCGAACGCCGTGGGGCCGGCCAAACGGCCGCTGTCGAGCATGACGCCGACGATTGTGCTGAAAGACAACCGCCCCGCGCTGGTGCTCGGTGCGTCGGGCGGACCACGCATCATCACTTCGGTACTACAGGTGCTGCTCAACGTCATCGAATTCGATATGTCCATGGAAGAGGCCATGACCGCGGTACGCCTCCACCACCAGTGGAAGCCGGACGAGGTGTATTTCGACCGCGAGCCGCCGGCGGAGTTGGCGGAATGGCTCAAGAACGCCAAACCCGCATGTAAGATCAGTACCCAGCGCAAGACCGGCGTCGTGCAGGCGATTCAATTCCTCGACGACGGCACATTCGTCGGGGCGAGCGATCCGCGGCGCGGCGGCCGGCCGGCGGCACCGGCACGCTAAGAATCTTGGATCTTAGATTTTGGATTTTGGATTGGACGCACCGCAGCCCCCAGCGAAAGTCGTGCCTCAGCGCAGACCGACGGTATCGGCGTTAAACGCCGCCAGCCGCTGGCTGTCCGTGCCGCGACTCACGCTCGGCCTGCTCGTCCTTGGCGTGCTCTGGCGTGTCACCCGCTGGGCCTGGGGCTTTCCCATCTGGGGCGACGAGGCCTTCGTCGGCGTCAATTTCATCACTCGGGACTACGCCGGCATGGTTCGCCCGCTCGACTATGGGCAGATTGTGCCGCTGGTGTTCATGTGGGCCGAGCTCGCGATCAGCCGCCTGCTGGGACTCTCGGAGTGGGCGCTGCGTCTGATTCCCACGCTCGCCAGTCTGGCGGCGTTGCTGCTGTTCTGGCGGTTTTCGCAGCGCGTCTTGCCAAGCCGGGCGGCGCTGCTCGCGACCGCCGTTTTTGCGGCGGCGTACTACGTCGTCCGGCACGGGGCGGAATTGAAGCCGTACTCGACTGATTTGCTGGTTTCCCTGGGCCTCACGACGCTCGCGTGGCGCGTCTTTGAGCGGCCGGGGGTGGCGTGGCGCTGGGTCCTGCTAATTTTCGCGGCGGGGAGTGCGGTTTGGTGCTCGTACCCGGCGGCGTTTGTCATTGCGGCCGTCGGCCTGCTGCTGACCTGGCTGCTGGTACGCGAGAAGTTCCCTGCGGGCGTGCTGTGTGGCTGGGCCTGCTTCGGCCTGGTGTCCGGCGGCAGTTTCCTGGCGATGTACTTGATGTACGCGAAGCCGCACGCGGAAGCCGCCGCCCGGCTGACCGAAATCAACATGTGGGCGCAGGCGTTTCCGCCGCTGGGGCACCCGTTGAAACTGGTGGTATGGCTGGTGGCGATCCATACCGGGCTGATGTTCGCGTATCCGCACGGGGGTGTGGCGCCGGGGAGTGTCGTGACATTCGCATTGGTCGTCGTGGGGGCCATCCGACTCGGGCGGAAAAACGGCCCGCTGACGCTGCTGCTGCTCGGGCCATTGCCGGCGACGCTGGTCGCGGCGGCAATGAAGGCGTATCCCTATGGCGGCTCGGTGCGGACGTCGCTGTACCTGGCGCCGGCGTTCTGCCTGCTGGGCGGGTTGGGGTTGTACGAGGTGCTGCGTTGGTCACGGTACACGCTGCTGCCGGCGCGGCGGCGGTCGCGTTTGGTCGGGTGGCTGGTGAGCCGGGTGCCCATTCGCGTCGCGCTGCAACTGATTGCGGCCGCACTCGTTATCCTGCCGATCGGCGGGATGATCGGCGATGCGCGCGCCCCGTATCAATCGGAAGGCTCGTACAACAGCCGGCGAGCCGTGTTGAACATCGTGCAGCAAACGCACTCGGCCGACCGCTGGGTCATTTTCAACGCGGCTGAGCGCGTCGATTACGCGCCGTACCTGGGTGACTGGCGCGGCGTGGGCGGGCAGTTCGTGTTTGACGTGCTGCGGTTTCATCCGGTGCCGTGCACGTTTGCACCGCCGCCCGACAGCATCGCGCCGAACCCGGGCGGGCGTGTGTGGCTAATGTGTTACCGGGGACCGAAGGCGCCGTTCCCGGAGGAACAGTGGGCGCGGTACCTGGAACGGGTCGCCGACCGACTCGGGCCCGCGGTGCCGCAGCAATTCGTCATCAAGAAGAAGAAAGAGGGCCTCGAGGCGCTCAACGTCTATCGATTTGATCCGCCGGCCGACTCCGCCGCCGGTTCGTGATGCACCGCTGGCGCAGCGAACGCACTCGCTGGCGCATCGTGTTCCGAACGCACTCGCTGGCGCTTCGTGTTCCGAATGGTCTGTTGCCTCACCCTCCCGCGCGACGCCGGGGCTTTGTTGAAACCGCTCTAGAAGTGGGGTTGACTGGGTGCGTGTCCGGCGTACAGTAGTCCCCGCATAGTGCAAAAGGAGTTGCGTGTGAAACTGAACAAGCTACGGTTGTACGCGGCGGGTCTGTTGGCCGTGCTGCTGGGCATACCCTTGACCGAAAAAGCCTTCGGTCAGACGGGCGACATCGTGAGTGCGTCCTTCGGCCTGGCCGACGCTATCTCGCGCATCTCCGGCGGGATTAGCTGAGCTGACCGGCGGAGTGGTCGCACCCGTTGCCCGCGGCGCAGCACCCGGTGGTTCCTCGGCCGCTCAGGGCTCGCCGGGCAAGCCTAGTTCGGCGGCCTTGGTGAGGAACAGCGTCCGCACGGCGACGAGCGACTGGGGGATGACTTTGACGTCGCCCAGCACGGCCATGTAATTCGTGTCGCCGCTCCAGCGTGGCACGACATGGATGTGCAGGTGCTCGGGCAGGCCCGCGCCGGCGCAGCGGCCGAGGTTGATGCCGATATTGAAGCCCTGGGCTCCGAGCGCGGCTTCCAGTACGCGCTTAGCGTCACGGGTGCGGCGCATCAGGTCGAGCAACAGGGGGTCGGACAGGTCTTCGAGCCGGCCGCAGTGGGCGCACGGGGCGATGAGCACGTGGCCGCTGTTGTAAGGGAACAGATTGAGCAGCGTGATGGTTTTGTCGCCGCGCCAGAGGACGTGCCGCTGCTCGTCCCCGGCAGGGTTGCTGATGGCCTGACACAGAAAGCAGGTTCCGTCGCCGGTGTGCAGCCCGGCGATGTACTCCATTCGCCAGGGGGCCCAGAGATTGTGCTGAAAATCCGCCATGAGTTCGTGCCCTGGTGTTTTTTCATCCGCAGCGCGGACCCGGGCGCGCGGACCCGCTCCGCCTACGGGTCCCGGTTGGTATCCAGGTTTTTGAGGACCCGGATGCGCCGCGACGCATGATGTTCCACGCCGTCGCGGGTTACGACGCGCAGGTCGAGCGTGTACTCGCCGGGCTGCGTGATCGTTCGCTGCCCGTTGAGGTCTTGGGCGATGATCTTGCCGTCGAGGGACCAGGTGAAGCTCGCGGTGCGCTGCCAATCCGCCGGACAATCGGCCGAATAGACCAAGAGCAGCGGTTCAAAGCCGATCGTTGCCGAAACGCGGATGGCGATGGGGACCGGCAGTTTCGCGGTCTTTTCGGGGTTGCCCCGGCGGGGTGTGGGGTCGGCCGGCGGAGGTTCCGCGAATTGCGGATCGGGCGGCGC